>NZ_CAWMYC010000102.1:0-92171 GCF_963872035.1 Scytonema sp. HK-05 | reverse complement strand
GGCGGTGAGCGCATCCCCCACCATACGCCTGACTGACTGATAACTGATAACTGATTTAAGAGCCTCTATTTCCGTAGTATGCACAATTCAAAGGCTTAATGGCTCAAGCCACATTAATTAGTCTCTGTACAATTGAATCATGCAACGCTCATCCTGGTTTAACTAGCACTAACACATCACCCAAAACTGACTAAAGCTAAATTTTCACCTGTTTTCTATAAGCGTTAGGTGTTGTACCTATGAGCTTACGAAAGACGTTTGTGAAGTGGCTTTGACTCTGAAAACCTACTTGCTCACAGATTTGGTCTATTGCTTCTTCTGTTTTAGCCAATAACCTTTTCGCTCTCTCTATTCTGCAATTCATCACGTATTGATGCGGCGAAAAACCAGTTGATTGTTTAAATAGGCGTGAGAAATAATACATACTCATTCCCACAGCAGTGGCAATTTCAGCCAAGCCTAAATCTTTTTCTAAGTTTTGATTGATATACTCAATTGTTTGCTGCAACTTCAAACGCGAAAGCCCTTCGGAATCGGAATGTCTGGCAATCTTGGGGGAAAGTGCAGAATAGTGCTTTAGTAAATGAATGCAGAGGGTGGTTGCGAGAGATTCGATGTAAACACGGCTACCTTTGCCATCTGATTCCAGTTCTGAGTGTAGCGCCAGTCCAATTTGCTGAATCAGCGGGTCTGCGGCAGCAAAATGTGGTATAATCTCCATCTGTTGCAAATCGACTGAATCGTAGGCAGCACGAGCAAATAAAGCTTTTTCCAAACTCAGGATTAAAAATTCAGCTTCTAAGTCCCAACTGCTTTTGTGGTAACTGTTTGCTGGAACGACTGCAACATCGCCATATTTGATACACTCATGCTGAACGTGTCCATTCAACACCCGTTCTGCGTTAATAGACTGTTTTGTCAGGCTGACACCAATGACGTGCTGTTGAGGAGTATGTTCTGGTGTGTCAAAAGCTGGCTGTTGATGATGATCTAAGCGGATACCATCCCAGTTGGCATGGTAACTGGACGCAAGGGGCGATCGCGGAAGAATTTGTGAACAGGCATCTTCCTGAGTAAAATCAATATTTATGATTTCCTCTATTGGCATCGCTCTCACCCCAGAAACCATTGCTTTTAAGCTTTAACCTTTGCTGACTTTTTTTACACCCTGTGGATGGTTGTCTTTAAAAGCAAAATGTTTAATGTTTAAAATGTTAACACACTAAGCGTTCAAAATAATCTGCGACTTCGATGAGTTACTTTGTTATCTACGACGGGAATTGTAATCTCTGTGTCACCAGCGTGCAATTGCTGGAGAACCTTGACCAAGGACAACTGTTTCGCTATGCCCCTATGCAAGATGAGGCAACTATCAAACGGTGGGGAATTACACCCCAAGATTGTGAGCTTGGTATGATTCTCATTGATGCAGATGCACCAGATAGACGCTGGCAAGGCAGTGCGGCTGCTGAGGAAATTGGACGGCTGTTACCTTTGGGGAGTGTATTTGTGGATGCATATCGTGCTTTACCTGGGGTAAAGTGGATGGGCGACCAGGTTTACGAACAAATCCGCGATAACCGTTACACCATTTTTGGTAAGCGTTCCAGTACCTATAAATCTGTGTATTGTGTTGACGGTAGCTGCAGCACAGCTAAAAACGATGCATTATGATTCAGAATTATCATCGTTAAAAATTTCTAGTGTCTGCTGACAAAACTGTTTAAGCTTTTCCCCTATCTGTGGGGAAGGTTCAGATGCACCAACAAAATTCCAGTTTTCCACCGTAGAAAGTCGCCACTGTTCACCAAGATGGTTGAACCCAGCGGCTTCCACACCTATTGCACGACGTGAACCGTTTAAGGGGTCTTGATAAAAACGGATTTGAATTAATATACTGCGGCTTTGCCAGGATTTACTGATACCAGGAAAGTGAAAACCTATGTCTATAGAATCTGGATCGACTAACTCCCTGGTTTGCGGGTCATTTTTCCAAGGTTTGAGATCCGATCTGGCATCTGGAAACTCAAATTTGAATAAATTTACTACGGTAGCAATCTTGCTGGCGAATTCAAGGTTTGTTGCCATCTCAGATGCGTTCACGAAAAATGCTCCTATATTGTTTCGGCTTACTTTATGTGACGACAGAAAAACCGCCAGAAGGCTTGATATATTAGTGTTTTAGATTATCAACACTTCTTTAATTTAGCAACTAGTAGTTTATGTCATTAATTTTGATATGTCCTAGGGTTTAGATCCCCGACTTCGTAAAAGTTGTCGGGGATCTTGTAACCCATTAGAATTAATGCGTTCTTACCACGAGTCCAAAAATCCTAATTCAGCAGTTTTGAAACTGGTATGGCTATATTAAGTAATTGTACTTAAAATTTCGAGAAAAGATACTGAAAATATGCCTTCCAGGCAAAATATCACGTCAAGATAGAGGATTTTCAGCAAAATCCCTCGCTAGCAAGCACGAGAAAATACCCTAGCGATCTAAAATGACACTGATAATTGGCAAGTAAATAAGTTCAGCTTATGCCGCGTCAACGCTCAATTTTGTCATTGATTCTGGTATTGTTGGCAACATTTCTCATTAGTTGTGGCGGTCCTAGCGTCGCAACACCACCTCCAACGTACACACAAGCTCAAATCGTGAAAATTCAGGAATATACTCCTGAAATTCAGGCTGTGCGCGATCGCTCACAAGAACTGCAAAACCTGATCCAAAGCAGACAGTGGATCAAGGTCAGAAATTTCACACACGGTCCTATGGCAGAAGCCAGGCTGTCGATGAACTACATCACATCCAATCTGCTCCCTAAAGACCAACCAGCAGGGCGTGAGTTAGTGCGTGATTTGTTAGACTACCTGATTAAAATCGACCAAGCTGCTGATGTGGGTAACACCAATAGTGCCTTGAATAACTCTGTAGCTGCTTTCGCAGATATTGACAAATTCCTACAACTGGTTCCTAAAACAAGCAGCCAGTCAGAAGAAAGCGAAGCGTGATACGGTGAGGAGATGAGGGGGATGAGGGAGATGAGGGAGATGAAAAGATGAATTTGTCTTTCCCCGCTTCCCATCACTCCACCTCCCGATCTTCTCTCTCTTGGCAAAAAGAAAGAATGAGTTATGTAGTTATCATCGGTTGCGGTGTGGTTGGGGCAACAATTGCTTACGAACTCAGCAACGTAAAAGGGCTAGAAATCACAGTTGTTGACCAACAACCACCAGCTCTTGCCTCGACAGGAGCAGCACTGGGTGTTTTGATGGGTATCATCAGCCAAAAAACCAAGGGTAAGGCTTGGCAGATGCGACAAACAAGCATCCAGCGTTATGAAACTCTTATCCCGGAACTGGAAGCCGTCACAGATCGTAAAATTCTCTTCAACCGCCAGGGAATTCTCATGTTACTCCCTGAACCCTCAATACCCTCTTTAGAAAAAGGAGATGGGGAAATCTCACAATGGGAAAAGCTGCAACAAATCCGTAACTCTCAAGGTTTTCCCCTAGAAATTTGGGATACTGCTAAACTTAAGCAAATTTGTCCTCAGGTTGATAACGATAAGATTGTGGGCGCTGTTTACTCAAAGTGCGATCGCCAAGTTGATCCCACAGCACTCACATTAGCTTTAGTTGACGCTGCACAGCATCACGGCGTTACTTTCAAATTTGGCGTTCAGGTTTTGGGTATAGAACCCCACCCCCTACCCCCTCCTCTTTCAAGGGGAGGGGATACAGAACCCCACTCCCTGTCCCCTTCCCATGAACGGGTAGGGGGTGATGAAAAGTTTTGCTACCAACTTGAGACAACAGAGGGAAAAATTGCCGCCGATTGGTTTGTAGTAGCGGCTGGGCTGGGTTCATCTTTGCTTACAGCACAATTACAGCAAATGATTGATATCCGTCCTGTGCTTGGGCAAGCATTGCACCTCCGCTTAGGGTATTCTTTGGGAAATCCCGACTTCCAACCTGTGATCACTGGTGATGATGTCCATATTGTCCCTGTGGGTGGTGGGGATTACTGGATAGGTGCAACTGTTGAATTTTCTAGCAACAAAGATGAAATACCACCCAACAAAGAACTGCTGGAGTCTGTTAGACAACAAGCGATCGCCTTTTGCCCAGACTTAGCCAAAGCAACGACTATCCGTACTTGGTCAGGGTTACGTCCTCGCCCTGAAGGACGCCCAGCACCAGTGATTGGTAAATTGCCTGGATATAGTAACATTCTGCTTGCTACCGGACATTATCGCAACGGCGTTTTACTAGCGCCTGCAACAGCTGACGCGATTCGTGAGATGATTGTTCATAACGATTTTTAATAACAAACTTCCTTTTTATCTTTGCGCCTTCGCGTCTTTGCGCGAAGCTTTTCATTCAGATGTCAATAACAGAAAATAAAATTCAAGTTGGCTCATTAGAATGGTTTTACCGTGAATCTTTACCCATTGGTAGAACTGATTTGCTCCCTGTATTACTGCTGCATGGACTACCATCACAAAGTTACAGCTGGCGGAACATTTTGCCAGCTTTAGCAACACAAGGGACAAGAGCAATTGCGCCTGATTGGATTGGGTTTGGCTTTTCTTCTAAGCCAGAAAAAAGAGATTTTGCTTATACACCTGATGCCTTTATTACCGCATTAGAAGAGTTTCTAAAATCCATAGAACTTGAACGTTTTTCCTTAGTCGTGCAAGGCTTTTTAGGTTCTGTGGGTCTACAATATGCCTTACGTCATCCAGAACAAATTGCCAATATCGCCATACTCAATACACCAATTTCTAGCCAAGCAAAGTTACCCTGGAAAATTCAACAAATGGGATTACCTTTGGCAGGTGAAATGATTACCCAAGACCCCTTACTTGTTGATCGGACTCTAGAAGGCGGTTCTCGTTACGTTATTACAGATAAGGATTTAGATATTTATCGTAAACCCTTTTTGAAAAGTTCTGCTGCTGGAAGAAGTCTTCTAGCAACTATCCGTAATCTACAGTTGCCGTTAGCAATGACAGAAATCGAATCTGGTTTTCAAAAATGGCAACAACAAATTTTAATTTTCTGGGGAATGATCGACCCTTGGCTACCTATAAAAATAGCGCAAGATTTTGTAAGCCCGCTAGCACAAGGAGATTTAATTAAACTTAACAGCGTTGGGCACTATCCCCAAGAACACTACCACGAAACAATTCTTGAAGACCTTTTGCCTTTTGTTCGTGTTAAAGATGCCAGGTAAGCATGATAGCAATTGGAATTCAAAATTCAAATCTCCTTTATATATTCTTAAGATTCTTGTGTCTGTAGAGTGGGCATTTTGTCCACCATCTGTTTTGCGCTTCATTAAATAACTCAAGTTCAGTTTCATGGATCAGATAGGATTTCTATAGCGCTGTCGTGTTACTTAACTTGCGGCGAAAATGCATTAATGGAGAAAAATATTCATGGCTTATTCCTGGTTTAAAGCTTTTCACATTGTTGGCATAGTCGTTTGGTTTGCTGGTTTGTTCTATCTAGTGCGTCTTTTTATCTATCATGTTGAAGCTAACCAAGAACCCGAACCAGCACGCACAATACTGAAAAATCAGTATCAAATAATGGAAAAGCGTCTGTACAGTATTATCACAACTCCAGGGATGCTGGTGACGATAGCAATGGCAATTGGTTTATTGACTACGGAACCAGACGTTCTTAAAGAAGGATGGCTGCACGTCAAACTAGGATTTGTTGTGCTTTTAATTGGCTATCATCATTACTGCAAGCGTCTGATGAAGCAGTTGGCAGAAGACAAGTGCAAATGGAATAGTCAGCAGTTGCGGGCGTTAAATGAAGCGCCAACTGTGATGTTGATAGTCATTGTGTTACTGGCTGTGTTCAAGAATAATTTACCCACAGATATCACGGTTTGGGGCATTGTTGGCTTGGTTATAGCGATGGCGGCGACTATTCAGCTTTACGCTAGAAAACGCCGTAAAGATCAGGAAAAGCTTACCGAACAAGTGTCACAGATTCCACAGCAGCAAGGTAGTTAGATCATCTTACCTAGGTTGTCAAAGTTGTTATACATTAAGAAATGTTAAGAACAATACTTTGACATCTCAGGCGTAAGTATGTCCAGTCAACCGTTAGGTCAACCTCGTCCTCTGTGGCGAGTCATTCTTTTATCTGTAGCCACTTTGATGCTGTATTACGGGTGGTACAAATGGATTATCCAAGAAGAATTACGGCGCTATAACGGCTATGGTTGGTCAGGAACGCGATCGCTAGCGCCGTTTGTCTTGGGGGTAACAGTTCCCCAAGCCTTGCGGATATTCGATCCAGATGTTCCAGGATGGTTTGGCTGGTTTTCCTTGCTGGGTGTCGTTTGGATTTACATAGTTCAGTTCAAGTTGTATAAAACAGTCAACGAACTCTACCGCCAAGCAGGAATGAAAGAACCGTTGGTGGTTTGGTGGCTGTTTGTACCGGGGTTAAATTTAATCGTCGGTTTGAGACAAATTCACTTTTTAAGTCAATTTTGGGCAAAAAAACAGGGTATGACTGTTAATGATGCTTTGGCTGAAAGTGTTCCTTTTTTGTCAGCCAATGCATAAGCAAACTTTTTGCTAATGAAGAAAAAGCTCTCTTGCCATTGACTAACAAGAGAGCTACGGTGTGGTGTGAGGAGCAAACTTAATGTTTGCTTATACAAGTGTAGCAAACTAGATATGAAGTTTTGGTGACGAGTATCTGAAAATTCTATGATTGCAGTTACCTTGTAGCATGAGATATTTGTCTATGTTTCTTGGAACTATTTTCCTACAGCCAATAACTGCTTAGTTGAAATTGGTACGTATAATAGAAATCACGTCTAGCTACCGACATATGGTCATGGTGATTGGGCGGATCTTGCTTCCATCGATGCGGAAAATAAACGCATCTGCGAAGAACTCGGTTTTGTGGTTCATCAACTCGTTGATTTTCACCCCTTTGCACAAAACTTAGGTTCTGTGCATTGCATTAAGAAGTATCTGGAGCTTGGTTTAGGTTATCAAACTACAATTTATGGAGGAGCTGAATTATGGCAGCAACAACTAGTAAAGAATTGCCAGTTATACGAAAGGGTGATACTGGTGGTGCTGTAAAATTGTTACAGAATATCTTGATTGCTCTAGACTACCTTGACACTGATTCACCTACTGGAAAGTTTCAGGATCAAACAGATGAGGCGGTGAGAAACTTCCAAGAAGAAAACGACTTGAAAGTAGATGGGATCGTTGGTCCGAAAACCTGGGATCTGTTAGGTGGTGTTCTCTGGGATTAAGTTGATCTGGTAGTTCACCAAACTTAAATTGACCGCTGGAGAATTAAAAGGATATTAAAGCCCTCAGTGAGAACTGAGGGCTGATAAACGGTTGATTGAAATGTTTGATTTTTTCTGATTTTCAAAAGCCCGTGACGAGGATTGAACTCGTGACCTCACCCTTACCAAGGGTGTGCTCTACCACTGAGCTACACGGGCAGAGTTAGTTTTTAAATGCTGAGTTGTGAATGCTAAATCACTATATTAGCTTTTTGGTCATTCAAAACTCAGCACTCGGTACCGAATTTGAGGTGGGCCGGGCTAGATTCGAACTAGCGTAGGCGTAAGCCAGCGGATTTACAGTCCGCCTCCATTAGCCACTCGGACACCGACCCATGTCACCCAACGATTTATTATCTTATCACAAGCATTTAGAAATGCAAGCTTTTTTAGAAAAAAAGGGAATAGGTAACAGCGGACAGTCAAACTATCAAGACATAGTGGGAGGGTGAGAACCCCTGAAGATGTAGTTTGACGCACGGAGGAAAACTACATCTGTGTTTTAAACCAGGGGATGAAACCCGACACAAAGGGATTTATCCCTTTGTTTCTCTTTCAAGATATTGCCTTACCGCTTCTCTAATTAAGTCATTCATCGACCTCTCTTTTTGTTTGCTTAGTCTTACCAATTCTTCATACTCTTATGAGCGAAAATCTTGCACTAAATCTACTCATGACATCATTAATAAGTTATATTGATGTCATGGTAGCACAGGATGAAAAACTCCAAAAAACAAACGTGATGCCATGCTGAACCACGACAATTGAAGATATGGGGTTGTGTTGAAAAGTCTTTTTAGAGCCATCAATACGTAAAATCTTCATGGTTGGAAGATACCGAAGTAGCCGTACAGCCCGAAAGGGTCGAGGCGGGTAGGGCTGTTTGAACCAGCCAACGTGTTTTACAAAAACACGAGACAAAGTTGCGGAGTGTGGCTTTTAGCCCACGTAGCAACAACAGTCTAGAATCCACGTTTTTCAAAGCGTGGAGAGTTCAACAAAGTACCCTATACCCTGTACCTCATACCCTAGCTGACGAGTTCACCTGTTTCTTGCAACGAATGCAAGCGGCGGTAAATTCCCTCGTGGCGCAGAAGTTCATCGTGGCTACCTACTTCCACAATCTTGCCTTGATCCAGAACCACAATTTTATCTGCTTCGCGTACTGTACTCAGACGGTGGGCAATGATAATTGTGGTGCGGGTTCCCAAAATTGAACGCATCGCTAGCTGAATCAATCTCTCAGACTCGTAATCTAAGCTAGATGTGGCTTCGTCAAAAATCAAGACATCTGGATTCACTAATAACGCCCTCGCAATCCCCAATCGCTGTCGTTGTCCTCCAGATAACCTGACACCTCTCTCACCGACAACTGTGTAGTAACCTTCGGGTAACTGGTGAATCACTTCGTCTAATCTGGCAATTCTACAGGCTTCCTCAACTTGCTGAAAACTCGCTTGTCGATCGCCGTATGTCAGGTTATCCAACAAAGTCCCGTTGAAGACGTCTACTTCTTGGTGAACGATCGCCAACCGCCGCCGATAATTCCCAACGTCTAACGTCCGAATATCTTGCCCATCAATCAATATCTTCCCTTGATTCGGCTCAAAATACCGAAACAGCAATTTCACTAAAGTAGACTTCCCTGAACCTGATCGCCCAACGAGTGCCACTGTTTGATATGGTTCAATTAACAGATTGATGTCAGAAAGGACTGGGCGGTTAGCATCATACCCAAAACTCAGATGGGAAAACTCAACTTTCCCAGTGAAATTATAAGCCTCGGTACTTTCTTCCAGACTGGCTGCATCTACCCCAATTGGCTGCTGCATTAATTCGTGATACCTCAACATTGAAGCATAACGACGGGCAAAAATTTCTGCTAGGTTGCTGATTGGTTCCAACTCGGCATAAGCCATGCTGGAAACAGTTAAAGTGGTTACGAAATGTCCCAGGGAAATTTGTCCTTTTACGGTAGCCGCCAACGTCAAACCTAGCACCATAAAAACACAAAACTGAATGACAGCCGTTCTTAAAGTACCCAGCTTGACGTAACCAAGATGGATGCGGAAAACAATAACTTTAAACTCGCGGTTAAACCGTTGTTTTTGCCGTTTCAGTTCTTGTGCTTCTGTAGCAAAAGCTTTGACTGTTTTGATGTTGGTGATAATTTCTGAATTGCGGCTTTGGGTATTTTCCATGTATTTATCTAGCCGTCGTTCTTGTTCCACCAACTGCTTCAAATCTTTAAGAGTGAAGCTGAGGATAACCACGAACGAAAGTAGAAATAGTAAAGCGATGCGCCACTCAATCAACAAGATAACTACAAAAATACCCAGCACTCGGAACAGTTTAGGAATCAATTGTCCCGCGAATTCTGGATAAGTCCAAGTGTGGTTTTCTATACCTTTGGAAATTTTTCCGGCAATCCGTCCGGGGTTATTTTCGTCGTAAAATTCTAGCGGTAGGGTGAGGATTTTTGCTACCGTTTTTTTGAAGTGATCTTGCCGGCTACGCAAAGCGATATACCAGTGATACCACCAAGTTGACCACATTTGAATCGGCGCTCTCACAACAGTGACTAAGAAGATTAAACCCATTAGCACTGCAAGAGATAGGAACCGATTTTGTGGTAGTTGGGTGATGTTGGCAACTGCGGCGATCGCATTCTGCATGAGGCGATCCACCGGTTGTCCAGAAAGTACGTTTAAAATCTGTCCGGTAGCATAAGGTACAACCAAATCAATAATTTCAAAGATGCTTGCTGCGGCAATACTGAAAATAATGACCGCTCGATAGTGCTCGTAGTATTTGAGAATATCTCTAAATTTTGCCATGATGCACTCTGTTCAAGAGCGTTAGCTTGGAACTTCATACTACATTTATACTACAAAAAATTCAACATCTCAACGAGTAAATCATTCTTAAGGAATAGTTGGAACCTCGTCGATGGGAAGAAAATCCAGGCGATAGCGATAGAGTGCGACTGGTCGAGAGCCAGCTTTAAAGTAATCTGGATCTTGAGGTGACAGATAAACAGCAGTGACTTGATCCGCCTCAATAGCTTGATTGGATGTAAAAAGTTTGCGGTAGGCGGTGGTGGATTCTACAGTGTTGAAATAAGGACGCCCACCACCTTTAAACAGTTGTTGAAACACTTCCGTGGTGATGAACTTGCCATCTGGTGTATTTTCTGTAGCGCGTGCTGCGACAATGGAAACAAGCTGACGCTCACCACGTAAAAACGTAATCTGACGATTGGGAGAATCTGGATCTACTTTGACGGATAACACAGTGTCGCCTAAATATGCTTTTGCCAAATTCAAGCCATTAAAAGCTCTATCCGCTACTACTGCTGATTTGCGACTTGTTTGGGGAAGGATTTTTAATCCAGGTTCAGGCGTTGTTTTTCGCACAAATCGCACTGGAAAACTTATAGGTTCTTTGAGATACTGACGATTACCCTCAAATCCAGGTGTCACGATGTCGGGAGCTAAGGGTGCAACTAAATCCACGAGCGTACTTTTCACTTGCCAAGAACCCATTATCCAGTCAGGATAAACCAAATCTCCGACAGCAGGTCGCACGGAAGTTAATTTTTCCCATTGGGGAAAATGTAGCAAATGCTCAGATAACTCCCCAGCTAACGCCTCCTTATTTAACAGAAAGAATAAACAAATCAAGCAAAAAGTCCAAATCACCTTCATAGCAAGCATTAGTAATATATGTTGCAAAATATGAATTTTTATTTGAGTAATAACTCATTCAATCAAAACTTGTATTGCTATTTTTTCATAAAATTTCACATACACATCTATAAACTCAATACTTAACCCAATCTCTTTGTTAAACACAAGCCAACACAAAATACTAGTATTTTTTATAAAAACAAATCTTTTTTTTCTAAGTAATATTACGTAAATAAACAGAGAGAAGTTTTTTTATTGGTAGAATTACTCGTTCTCTTAATTGAAAATTGTATTTATGCTTCTAGTGAATGAATAGTCGATGAAGTAGCTTTTGACTAAAGCACAATATCAAACTTCCTAAACAAAGTATTTATCAGGGTGCAAGTTCGGATGAATTGATTTTTTTATAGTTCTTGCACTAATGAGCTTATCTAGTTCTTTTACGGATTTTTCCTTAGCTGAATTGTTTCAACTGATTGACCAAGGGCGAAAATCTGGTTGTTTAACAGTCTGTACTTTACCAGACCTTCATGCTCCAGGTTCTAAATCTCATTATTACTACATTTGGTTTCGCCAAGGGCGTGTTGTTGCTGCTACGAATAGCTTAAACGGTCAAGGTTTAAGCTACAAAATTATACAAAGGGGCTGGGCAAACCAGCAAGTGATTGAACAACTTTGTCCTGAAACATCGCTAGCAACACCGCTTGGGTTACTCCTAAAAACTCATGGAGTGTTAAGTGCTGAACAGCTAAACCTACTCTTTGCCAGCCAATTACAACAGGTTCGAGAGCTTTTTGCAATCCAAAAGGGAGTCTTTAAACTGGATAGCAAAGCAGCCGTACCTTTACAAGAGATGACAGGATTAAGCCTGAGAACGATAGAAGTGGCTCTGATGGCTGTAAGAGCTTTAAAAGACTGGAAAGTTTTAGCCGATGTCCTCCCAGATGCTAGTTCTGGTATTACAAGTATTACTCATAACAAACCCCAGATTCACTTGCATCCTTTGGAGTGGCAAGTGTGGGAATTTGCTAATGGTACTGTTTCTTTAAGTGCGATCGCCTCTCAACTCAACCAACCAATAGCGATAATCCAGCAAGCTGCTTTTCGGCTCATGCTTGTGGGTTTGGTAGAAGAAATTCCTTTGGCGGAATCTACACTAAACCTAAATGATTATCCGATGGATTTTAACTCACTTAATTCCTCTGTCTCCCAATTCCAAAAATCTAAACAACTAGAACCACATAAGATAAGTACCTCGTTTTTGCAAAATTTGGTTGGTTTTCTCAAGAGCAAAGCTTAACCCTGAATCGTAGCCCCCAACAAAGGTGCGTTTACGAAAGAGTTTACGGGAAGCTACTATAAGCCGCAGGTATAGCGTAACTTCTTTGCAAGAGATATCACGCGTCTACATCTGTAGTTTCATGCTTCCCACTTGAGAAGGCTTTTAGATGGGATGAGGGATTTTGTCCTGTTGAGAACAAACTAAGAATGTAAAAAGTAGGTAGGCAAGAAAGTTTTTTGACAAAAACTAATGTAATAATAAAAACCACCATATTGGATAAGCTGTTTAGCCGCTATGCCTTTTGGCAAAGTCCTGATGCTACTTTCAGTAGTATTTCAAAGAATATTCACTCACTCTGAAAACGTATCAACTTTATCAATTAAAGAAGATTCTTTGTTACCCACATTAGTGGATCATACTGAAGAACCAGAACACCACCCCTTATCCCTTGCTGCAAACGACGAGGCGAAAAATTCCCCCATTTTGCCTAGTGAAGAGGAGTTTGGGAATGTTGTATGTCAGTCTTTCGAGAATCGCTGGATATCGAATTTAGTGACAACTACAGAAAATACTGGAGCACCTTTACCAAAAATTTTGGAGGAAAGAGTCATGATCAAAGTTTCAATGCTACAAGATGAATTACAAGACTTTATCTCTGGTAGTGCTGAAGTTCAAGGGGCAATTCTTGCTAGCCCTGATGGTTTAGCATTAGCTTCTGTACTCCCAATTGGAATGGATGAAGAGCGTACAGCTGCCATGTCTGCATCGATGCTTTCGTTGGGCGAACGCATTGGACGCGAGTTAGCTCGCGGCAGTGTTGACCGTATTGTTGTAGAAGGTGAGAAAGGCTACGGCGTATTGGTGGGTTGTGGTGTTGAGGCAGTTTTATTGGTTTTAGCAAGTTCTGCTGTCAAGCAAGGCATTTTGTTTCTTGAAATCAAACGGGCTGTTGCGAAAATTACACCCCTTTTGGCTTGATTGCGAATACAGAAGAGCCTGTACACCAATGTTTAGGTTTCTAATTAAGGTTGCTTGTTTTTATTGATACGAGGAGAACTTAGATAATGGCTTTAGAACCACACGCATTTATGTCCGCGCTGGAAAAGCGTTCTAGCTTTACAGATGAAGACAAAGCTGTGCTGAAATCTCATGCAAACTGGGGGTTAGAAATTGCTCCACAAATGGCTGACCACTTTTATGCCTACCTGGAACGCGATCAGGAGATGAATGCGATTTTGCACACTGGAGAATCTCGCATTCATCGCCTCCGCCAAACCTTTACTGAATGGTTTCACGAAATGTTTACAGGTATTGATGAGTGGGGTCCAGCTTACGCCGATCGCCGTTGGAAAATTGGTTTAGTTCACGTCCGCATTGGGATTGGACCTCAGCACGTTGTTCCAGCAATGGCGACGGTGATCCACGAAGTCGGTAAGCGCCTGCAATCAGAGGGGAAAACTGAAGCTCTCAAAGATTCGCTCAGCCGTATTTGTATGATTGACTTGGCTTTTATTGAGCAAGCTTATGTGGAAGTTTCGTCAGCTGCTGTTCTTCAAGAAACCGGCTGGACAGAAGGCTTGTTTAGGCGCTTAATTACCACTGGCGCACGTTCTATGTGATATTGTCTACTATAGGATTCCTATTTGATTTTTGAAATATACGTAAGGTGGGCAATGCCCACTATATCGGGATTATATCTGGGTTTTGCTGAGCATTGCCCACCCTACAGAATACTTAAATTTTTTCAAAAATCAAAGCGGATTGCTATAAATATCCAATAAGTAGATCGGTACAAATAAAGTTAACTCGTTAACCCAGTCATTAGTCATTAGTCATTGGTCTAGGGCGCGGGTTTTAGAGGCTTTTACATTTATTAACATAGTTCTGTTTATTTCTACCTATTTACTTATTAAAAACAACAGTATAGCTATATAAAAATTTCAGGGTGCGGAATCTACAAATGCAATACAAAAAAAAATTGCATTGGTACACACAAAAGTGATGACTGTCGAATTTCCTGAAGAGGACAAAAATTGATGTATTTAACACAATCATCCGCACTCGATCGCTCAAAGTTACTCATTAAAGTTATATCCCTTACTCTTGAGATTAGGTTTGTCATTTGCCCAGCAGCGTTTTGTAACTATGGTTCTAGTGCGATTGGGGAGGTATAAATGGAAATCCTACGCATAGTCGTGACAGGAGGCGTAGGTGCAGGAAAGACAAGCTTGATTCGCACAATCAGTGAAATAGATGTCGTGGATACCGATAGGAAAGCGACAGATGAAGTCGGACAACTGAAGGAGAAAACCACAGTCGCTTTGGACTTTGGGCGACTCAATATTGCAGCAAATCAATCGCTGCATCTGTATGGTACACCCGGACAGTTACGGTTTGACTTTATGTGGGATATCCTCATTGCCAAGGCACATGGCTACATCCTGCTCGTAGATGCACATCGCCCGGATCATTTACGTTTTGGACGGCGTATTCTCAACTTTCTTAACCAACGAGTGCAGATACCATATGTGATTGGGCTGACTCACACCGATTGCCCGGATGCATGGGAAGCAGAAGATGTGGCGATCGCTTTGGGACTGGTGGATGAAAAGGCGCGATCGCCCATTATTACTGTCAATGCTACGTGTAAAACTTCGGTGACACAAGCGTTGATTGCTCTCATCCAAGAAATCGCCGAATTTCACCAAAACTCCACTGAATAAATGTCGTCCAAAGCTTATATAGCGGTTCTGGCGTTAAGTGCAGTACATCAAGAAATAAGAACCACAGATGGACACAGATGGACACAGATAAATAATGACTTCATCCAAAGGAGAAGCGCTATACATTGCTTTCAAAGACAGTGATTGAAAAAGACAAGGTGTAAAAAAATTCGTTCATTTAAAATTCAAAAAAATAATTTTGAATTGTCAAAGTTCCATACCCTATATCCCAAATTTTGTTAACAATTCCCCAGGAAAGAGTCATGATTAACATTTCAATGTTGCAAGATGAACTGCAAAACTTTGTCTCTGGTAGTGCTGAAGTTCAAGGGGCAATTCTTGCTAGCCCTGATGGTTTGACGTTAGCTTCGGTACTACCAACTGGAATGGATGAAGAGCGTACTGCTGCTATGTCTGCATCTATGCTTTCGTTGGGCGAACGTATTGGACGTGAGTTAGCTCGCGGCAATGTTGATCGTATTGTCGTAGAAGGTGAGAAAGGCTATGGCGTGTTGGTAAGTTGTGGTGCTGAAGCAGTTTTATTGGTTTTAGCAAGTTCTGTTGTTAAGCAAGGTATCTTGTTTCTTGAAATTAAACGTGCTGTTGCCAGAATTATACCCCTGTTAGCTTAAAGGGTAACTCGTTTTGGAGTTGAGATTTTACATTGAAAATCCGCGCATTCAAAATCTAAATTCGCTACACCAAAAGACCTTTATTTACTGGAGCATAATGTATGTTACGTCCAACACTTGGAGATTTCAGCAGTATTGTCTGTTTTAAGTCAGCAGTTGTCGGGATAGAAGATGCTTTGGGTGAAAAGGCAGCTGCGATCGCCTTGATTTCAGCTGGACGTAATCGTGGTAGACATCTCGCACAAGAATTAGGTTTGGCAGAGCCATCTTTGTCCTTTGAGGATATTGCCTACAAACTTGGGTTCGCTTTAGGTAAAGATGGAACTCGCTTATGTATTATTCACAGCATTGTATCAGAAGGCGATGTTATTAAAGTTTACACTTCAGAAACCTTTTGTTCTGCAGGCGAACCCCAAGGTTCCGAGCGTAAATGTACTTATACGCTCGGTGCTGTTTGGGGTGTTCTAGAGCAAGTTACTGGTAAGCGCTTGCAAGGTAAACACACCGAATCTGTGCTTCGCGGAGGTGATTACGATGTATTTGAGTTTACCAAGTTATGAAAGCCAAGAAGACGCGGAGAATTTTCTTGTCAAATAGTTAATGGCTAATAGAGCAGTCCTAAATGATTTGTGAAAAAACAAGATCAACAAGATCCCCGACTTCTTAAAGAAGTCGGGGATCTGAATAAGGTCAATTTTCACATTAAATTTCTGCTGGTGCTGGTTCCCAAACTTCCCCATATTTCTCCTGTAGAGTATGCCATGCCTCTACCTGTCCAGGTTCATATTCTCCTGGTTTACCCCATTGTAGAAATAAACTCAAAGCTGGTTCGTGTTTGTCATCTAAAAACCGAATGGCATAAGTGGTAAAATTGCCTCGCTTCGCTTCGCCTGTTTCAAATTTCACCTGTGTAATTTTATCCATATTCAAGTGAAATTCAAAACCTTCTGTGTGCATATTCGCGTACTTCCCTTTCGGGAGTTCTGCATAAAACAGCTTTTCCAGCTTACCGCGTGGTTCTAAAACAGCGGCGCTGCTAGTCACTATGAAACGCAAAGTTCCCAGGGTTTCACAAGCTTCCAAAAATTCTTTAAGTGTTTTAGTCATGAGTTATTAGTTATCAGTTATTAGTCATTAGATTTCTTGCAAAAATCGGGTTTCTGACTATTTGAAACCGCATATCCACACAGAGTGAAGCCGAGAAATACAGATAAATTATCTGTGTCCATCTGGAGGACACTGCTGTGCGGGGGTTCCCCCCGTTGAGGCAAGTGTCCGTTGTCCATCTGTGGTTTTCATTCAAAAAAATTAGACTTTTGCAATAGATCTATTAGCCATTGTTTCATGAGCAATGACTATTTTTCGTACTTTTCATAGGCGGCGACTATGCGCTGAACGAGAGGATGGCGTACAACATCTTTTTGGGAAAATTCGCAGAAAGCTATGCCCTCAACGTATTTTAAAATTTGTACAGCCACTGTTAATCCAGATTGTTGGTTGAGTGGTAAGTCGGTTTGCGTCATATCACCCGTAATCACCATACGAGAATGGAAACCCAAACGAGTCAAGACCATTTTCATTTGGGCTGGTGTCGTGTTTTGAGCTTCATCGACGATGACGAAAGCGTTGTTGAGCGTACGTCCCCGCATATACGCTAAAGGAGCCACTTCAATCACGCCTCTTTCGATCAATGATGGGACTTTTTCTGGATCAATGAATTCGTTGATGGCGTCGTAGAGTGGACGTAAATAAGGATTAACTTTCTGCTGCAAGTCTCCTGGCAAAAAACCAAGTCTTTCGCCAGCTTCGACAGCAGGACGAGTTAAAATCAGCCGTTCAAATTGGTTGGCAAGCAGTGCTTGTACAGCGACGACAACTGCTAGGAAAGTTTTACCAGTACCAGCAGGACCCGTGCAAAAGGTCAAATCACGCTTGCCTAGGGCTTCGATGTACTGTCGCTGGCGGAAGGTTTTGGCACGGATTTCCTCACCTTTGCGCGTTCTAGCGATCACATCTCGCTGTAAATCTTGCAGTTCCCCTTCACGATCGGTGTCTAAGGCTTGACGCGCTGTCAATATATCCGTGCTAGAGATACTATTGCCTTTATTCCAAAGGTCTTCAAGCGATCGCACTAATCGACTCGCTAGGTCAATTTGCTTTTCTGTGCCAGAAATATACAGCTCTTGCCCGCGCAATACTAGAGTTGCTCCTGTTTGCCGTGCCAGAGTTTTAAGATTTTCTTCCCCCTCTCCTGCCAGTGCGATCGCACTCGGAATATCCGGCAGTTCAATTGTTAAGCTACCTGCCATCATAAATTCTAAATTCACAATCCAAAATTATAAAAATACTCAATACACTTTACTTGAACTAGACGATTCAAATAATTTTGTTGTTTTATTTCTTGAGAACATTTGCGTCTAAATTAAGACTTGTTGATGAAAAGTAGAGAAGACCAGAATCACTTCTCTACTTTGTCTTGGTTGGATTTCCAACAAATTCTAAGCTTAACTTTAACAGCTAGTTGGCATTGGTCAACCGCCAGAATCAAAGACATTGCTTTGATTTAATAGCGACCCCCTTTGCGTGCCGTTTCCGCTTTCCGCTTACGACGCAAGCTGGGTTTTTCGTATCTTTCCCGGCGCTTGATTTCTGATAAAATTCCAGCTTTCTGAATTTTCTTTTTAAAACGCCTTAATGCCGAGTCAATCGACTCATTCTCACCCAAACGCACTTCAGCCACTCCCTGTTTTCACCTCCTTACAGAGATTCTTTGATGAATTTGAGAGAAGAATTGATTTAGCATCGCGTGTTCACAATGCTATTGCTATGTAGTGCCCGATTGCGGATGAACGCAGTATTCCATTTATAAGTTAGGGTATTGCGCTACAACCAGCAATTGCACTAACCAAGCCATGCCAGGGTACCAAATTTGCTCGTTTTTCACCCCTTCAGGTACTACAAGGTTGAAGTATCAACCATGAAAGCAAGGGCTAGTAACTGAAACTTGATTTCTATACACATCTATACAAATAAAGGTAATTTTGTATAGATGTGTGTCAATGGCATATTCTGCCAACAAGAATGCGGGTAACGTTTGCCGAACCGTATTGGTTCCGCAACGCTTACGTCAATGTTCAAATGGCGCTTTAGGAAGACAGCACTATAGCTATAAACCTGTTCGCTAATTCCTTAACTATCTTCGACAGTGAGAAGTTGTCAGGAGGAGCGCTAGCCATGCAGGCGGGTTTCCCGCGCCCCGGTGACTGGCGTTGGTTTCCCTCCGTAACAAACTTCGCTGGCTACAAGCTGGCGTTCACTTGTAGGTGTCATGACCAATCGAACGTAGCCATTTAAGGCTTAGACTGCACGCCCCGACACTGTGTACAGTTTTGTCTAGAATTGACTAGTTCTGTATAGGTTTTTCGGAGCGGTAAAGGCTGAAGCATAAAGGCTGAAATACACCGTATTTTACTTCATACCTATACTACCCTACCCTACGGGAAGTCCCCTTTTGGGGGTCTACACACTTGGATACTTCAGTTGGCAACAATCTAATTGAAACCTATCGGGGGCGTGATCTAGCAATAGGTTTGTGCCCGTTTCCACGTTTTTCTCTGGGTTTTGGCGGCGGTAATCGCTCTTCTGTGTCGTCATCAAAAGACAAGCCCTCCCGAGTAGCAGTGCTGCCATAGATGTCCAAGTACACTGATTGTCCAGCTGCAGTAGCTGCTGCGGCAACCACAGTGCGAATCGCCTGAATATTGCGTCCACCCCGACCAAACACTTTTCCTTTATCTGAGCTATCAAAGGCAATGCGAATCCAAGCGCGTTTGCCGGTGCCAGATATTTCACAATCGATACTTAAAGACTCCGGAGAATCTAAAAACGGTTGTATCAGAAACCGTACTAGTTCAACGTAGTCTGGGCTGGTTGTGGCGGATATGTTTCCGACCTTATGATGAGGCTTTTGCACTAACCTGTTCAAGGACATTAGCTTTTTGTAGGATGCGACGCACTGTGTCAGTCGGTTGAGCGCCCTGTTCTAGTCGCTTGACGATACCGGGAACGTCCAGTCGTACTTCATCAGTTCTAGGGTTATAAAAACCCAGTTCTTCTAGGGGACGACCATCGCGGCGAGCGAGGCTGTTGATAGCGATGATGCGGTAACTCGCTTCCCGCTTTTTACCGTATCGCTTCAAACGCAGTTTAATCATGGTTAAGTAATCATTCTCCTGTTTGGTGGAATCCGTTTGCAGTAAGTTTATAGGGAAGTCACATTATAGAAGCTTCCCGAAGACAGTTTAAAGGGCAACGTTACTCCTCTAAAAACAGTCTATCTATTTGTGTAGGCTCCTCCCATTAAGTAGGCGGGTGAACCTAGTGATGCTAAAATAAGCATTTTAGCACTTGCACAGTGTCAGGTGTTAGTTGTTATTTTTTAGTTCCAACTAAGCACTCACTCATGACTAAAGCGTACCGAAGCCTTTCTTCTTTTTGTCTTTCTTCGGCTTCTTTTTGGAGGTAGCACCGCCACTATAACCCCGCCAACCAGGGGCAGCTGGACGGTTAAGGGCAGCCCCTGGGTTACCCATACCACCGAACATTCCTGGCATACCAGGAAAGCTTCCTTGACCCATTTGCTGCATGAGATTACGCATTTTTTGGAAGTCACTCACCAGCTTACTAACATCTGCTTCCTTATAGCCAGATCCATTAGCAATCCGCCGCCGCCGACTAGGAGAACTTGCTAACAAATCGGGGTTAGTGCGTTCTTGGCGGGTCATAGAATTAATCATCGCTTCACAGCGCTTAAGCTGAGTTTCGCCTTGCTTGAGTTGTTCATCTGACAGCTTGTTCATCCCTGGAATCAGTTTCATGATTCCTCCCAGCGAACCCATGTTCTTAAGCAGGCGCATTTGCTTAAGAAAGTCAGTAAAGTCGAACTTAGCTGACAGGATTTTCTCCTGCATTTTCTGGGCATCGGCAAGGTCAATTTCTTCCTGAGCCTTTTCTACCAACGTCAGAACATCGCCCATTCCTAAAATGCGCGATGCCATGCGCTCAGGATAAAATGGTTGCAGAGCCTCAACCTTTTCACCCACACCAACAAACTTGATCGGTGCTCCTGAGATGTGCCGCACAGACAGTGCTGCTCCACCTCGGCTATCGCCATCCAACTTGGTGAGAATTGCACCAGTGATGCCAATCTGTTCGTGGAAAGTGCGGGTCAAATTGGCTGCTTCTTGACCAGTCATCGCGTCCACTACCAACAGCGTTTCATTGGGTTGGACAGTTTCTTTAATGCGGGCTAACTCCGCCATCATATCTTGGTCTATTTGCAAGCGACCCGCAGTATCAATAATGACTGTATCAATTCCTTCTGCTCTGCCGCGTTCCACACCCTGCCGCGCAATTTCAACCGGGTCAGCATCAGATCCTAGCTCAAATACTGGCACGTCAATTTGCTTACCTAGTGTCACCAGTTGGTCGATCGCTGCTGGACGATACACGTCTGTCGCCACCATTAAGCAGCTACGTTCTAATTTACGTAGATGCAAGGCTAACTTGGCAGTCGCAGTTGTTTTACCAGTACCCTGCAACCCCGCCATTAGCACAACTGTAGGAGGCTGCTGAACCTCTGCTAAAGGAACGTTTTCTTCCCCCATCACCTTTACCAGCTCATCGTAGACAATTTTGATGAACTGTTGGTCGGGTTGTACGCCAGCGATGACCTCTGATCCCTGTGCCTTGGCTTCAACTTCGGTGACAAAATCTTTAACTACCTGGAGATTGACATCCGCTTCTAACAGGGCGCGACGGACTTCCCGCAAAGCTTCTTGAATATTGGATTGGGAAATTTTGTCCTGACCTCGGAGTTTCTTCCAGGTAGATTCTAAACGGTCAGCTAGTGCTTCAAACATAATGAGTTAAGTGACAGGTAGTTAGCCAGCAGAGTTTTAACGCGCTATATACAGCTTAGTGTTTTTTAACTTCCACTGTAGCAAAGGGATACTGTGTAGAAAGTCTAGAGGAGAAAAGAGCAAGGAAAAAAATTTTATACTTCGCTTTCCCCGATAGAAAGCTACCCACTAGTGTGTCTACAAACTTCATCATTATAGAAATGTGAATATATTTAAGTTTTTCCTTTTCGTCAAAGACACTCTTTATTTTATGTAAATATCTACACTTTATTTGAGTTTTTTATAATTGTTAAAATAGGGAAAAAATAATTATACTTTAATGATAAGTAGTAAAAGACATTGCAGTTGAACCATCACAGGTTTTAGAATCTTTAGGTTACCCTGTAGTGATAAGCTGATCTACAGCGCTCAAAAGAAGGTTTCAATAACATATTGTTGGCGTTACCAATTGAACGCCCTCTACAGATCAGGATCAGAAAAGTTGGTGCATCCCACGCTTAACTGCTTGTAGTTAGGCTTCTGAAGAGATTTTGATCACAAATTATGCTGTCAGTAAACTTTGACAGACAAAAAATCTAAAAATACTTACTACGATACGTTAGTATATATTAATACAAATTTATCAGGTAGATTTACCAGCCAAATCAGGACGCGTAAAGCAGAAATGCTCTTCTTGGTCGTTTCCTTCGGGGTAGCTCAAACCAACAAAACTCGTCCTGAATTATATTCTCACAATTTTAAACTTAATCGGGCAGCACATCGCGTGATAAATGCATCTTATGACCATGATGTTTGCCTGCTTTGAAAATGGCTTGTGTGTACCACAGTATGCCAGGTTTGAGCATATTGACATTTAAGGTTCTTCTATGGCGTTTGCTTGTAGGTTGCATAGCTAGCCAGTTTTAAGCAAATTTGAGTAATTCCAACAAAGGCAAGGGAGATATTGAGCATGACTTTAACTAACCGTAAAAAATTTAGTGTCTATCGAGAAGCGAAGACTAGAGTGATTTCGTTAATCAAGCCAATGGCTTGCGTTGGTTCAGGTTTTACCGTCATGCTGCTGCTGACAAAAGGTAAACCACCAGGGTTTGTAGTTGGTTTGTACTTATGCTTGTGTACTTTATTTTTTGCTTGGGGCGAACAGCAGCGCGTCGAGAAGGAGTCTGAAAAAATATTGACAATTTCTCAAGCTCTTAACAACACACGAGACTTGAGTGACGCAGAAAAAGAACTTGATTGTCAATCTGATTTGCTTGAGCAAATTATTAATCTGAAATCTCACAATCAAGACATTAACGGTTTGAACCTTATCCTCGCCGATCTTAGCAATGCTCAGTTAGCAGGCGTTGATCTTAACTGTGCCTACCTCAGTGGTAGCAACCTCAGTGGTGCCAACCTCAGTGGTGCCAGCATATCGAATGGTAACCTCAGTGGTACTCGATTAGTAGATACTAACCTCAGCAATACCAACCTGAAGAATGCAAACCTAAGCAGTGCTGATTTGATAAATGCCAACCTCAGCAATGCTGACTTAAAAGATGCAAATCTCAGTAATGCCAACCTCAGCAATGCTGACTTGAAAGATGCAAATCTGAGTAATGCCAACCTCAGCAATGCTGACTTGAGGAGTGCAAACCTCAGCAGTGCAAACCTCAGTAGTGTCTATTTATGGCGTGGCAATCTTAGTAATGCCACGCTTTTGGGTGCTAATCTTAGCAGTGCCTATATGAATAGCACCAAACTCAGGAATGCGAACCTTAGTAGTGCCTTTCTCAAAGAAACCAATCTCAGCGATGCCAAGCTTAAGGAGGCGAACCTCAGCGGTAGTAACCTTTGTGGGGCTAACCTCTGTGGTGCCAATTTGAAGAACGCCAACCTCAGCGATGCCAACCTAGAGAATGCTAACCTGGAAGGTGCTAATTTGGAAGGCGCTGATCTCAGCAGAGCCAATCTCAATGGTGCGAACTTGAGTAGTGTAAAAATTAACCAGGCAACACAGTTGGAGAAAAAATGGCTTGTAGTCTGGGAAACTTTAAATCAACCAAAGTTAGAAACTTCTAGTTAGGTGATAAGAGTGTAGATAGGATATTGCTGCCAAAACTTAAGCAAATGCTTAATCTGATTATAATTAAGCATTCGCTTAAATGTCAACAAAGTAGCCACAGACCATTGTCCTTTTTAACCACTCACTAAATTCTCGACAGCACTGGCTTGTGTCGGCAATGCCGCAGTTAAAACTTCACTCCCTTGTTGTGTCACTAAAACATCATCTTCAATGCGAATTCCTCGCACGTCGGCAAATTGAGATAAGCGCTCCCAGTTAACAACATTCTGATATTTGGAACGCCAATTGGCATCATTTAAAATTGCTGGAACTTGATAAAATCCCGGTTCAATTGTGACTAACATTCCCGGACGTAAGGGACGATTTAAACGCAAGTAGCCTAAACCAAAACGGTGACTCCTTGTGCGTTCCTCTTCATAACCTGCTAAATCTCCCAAATCTTCCATATCATGGACATCTAAACCCAGCAAATGACCGATACCGTGGGGAAAAAAGAGCGTGTGGGCGTCCATTTCCACTAAATCTTGGGGGTTTCCTTGCAAGATGCCTAAATCCACCAAGCCTTCCGCAATCACAGTACAGGCGAGTAAATGTAAATCTTCATACTCCACTCCAGGGCGTATCTTGGCGATGCAAGCATCATGAGCCGCTAGTACAATATCATAAATATCTCTTTGGGTAGATGAAAATTTACCCGTAACTGACCAAGTGCGAGTAACATCAGCAGCCCAACCCATCTCGGTTTCAGCGCCAACATCAGCAAGCACCAAGTCGCCTGGTTGCAGTGAGTGGTAATATTGGTCATTGTGCAGAACTTCGCCGTGAACTGTGACGATACTGGTGTAGGACGTGGTCATATTATTGCCAATAATGACTCGTTCCATCGCCGCACGGACTTCTGCTTCAATTTTGGCGCAAGCTGTCGCCGCCATGCCAGCTTTGTGAGCTTCTACAGTGACACCGGCAGCTTTTCGGAGTTCGGCTAATGCCCCGTCGTCGTGGATGAGGCGTAACGAGATAATTGCCTTGGCTAACTCCGAGTCGATTCCTTGCGGCGGGCTTTTTGGTAAAACCCATCTATTCAAAAGTTGCGACTGCTGTGTCCAAGTGGCAGCATCTTGTGCGGCAATTGTTGCTGCACCTTCTGTCCACAACTCTAATTCTGCCATTGGTCTAGCAGCGTCTGCTCCAATCATCTGAGCAATTTCTTCACGATGAGGCGTTTCTCCATGCCAAAGGGCACTTTCTGGTTCGGGATCATCCATGAAGAGTTCTAGCTTACCTGCTGCAAGCCGAATTGCTGCATTGGGCAGTGGAAGCCCTGCGAAGTAGAGGAAATGACTGCTTGCACGGAACGGAAAGACATTTGCTGGAAAGTTACGCGGGCTGCTACTTCCTGACCAAAGAATTGCCGGAAAATCAATGAGGTTGGCTAGTCTTTGTCGGCGATCGCGTAAAGTTTCGATGAGAGAGCTAGAGGTTTTTTGGATCATAACTAGGAAGTTAAAGCAAATATTAAAACTTGAAATTCGCGGCGGAAGCACGAAAGCTAGAACTTTATGGAAAATTTTTCCAGAATGCAGTTGTGTGATATGTTACGGAATGAATAATGGTATGGCTTAGCACTTACCGTTTTGTATTGTTGGCTGCAATTTATTTAAATAGGAACAAGCAAAAATTGATGAGATTGTTGTCTTGGTAAGTGGTTGTCAAAACATTTTCTATGGCGTCCTATCAAAGATTTGCCTGAGTATAGCCTTGCAACCGCTCATGCCTTCTATTTTACTTTTCAATGCTCGATGTATTGATACCACCTCAATTTCTGCTTAATCAGCAAACCAATGACACCTCAATTCCAAAGTCAATACCTAATTAGATAGAAAAAACGAAAGAGCGCTATGCGAAGATATGTAAACCAAAGCGTAACTTAGAACAATCCTTACAAAAAGAATAAAAAAGTATATTTTGTCAGAATTATGACATCAAGAAATTCAAATAATAAGTCAAGATAGTTTATTTATTTCCTCCTACGTATTCTGCCAGATTCCTCTAAGCAGGTTGTTAACCGAATGACAAAACAGCCGCTGAATCAGCCTGACTATTTTGCTCAGATGCCCATTAGTAGTTATGCTTCATCAAAAATTTATAAATGGTTCGATTGTCTTTACCAAATCTTAATTCTATGTTTGCTCAAATCTTAACTTTTAAAATTCTGTTTCTGGTAAAGTTAACATGACAGTAAATCTGGGGTAAAAAGGCATTTTTGCTCTGACTTCATTTTTCTGTTTTAGAACAATATCACCATCTCAAATAGCTAAATTCTAGTCAAAGTCGCCTTTGTTTAAATAGATGCTTGTTAGAGGTTCAAATGGCATTTACTGTTATCAGTGGTTTGGGGAAGCTAATCTCTTTTTTGTCAAAAAAGGTACGAGCACGCATCGAATACATGAAATGTTTTAGGGTAGTTTCCCTAAAGCCAGAGCAGCCTTCTCGAGGGAATGTACTACTTTCTTACCGAATTGAGCCATTCTTTTTAAAACCGGATGAGCCTATACCCAACGATCATACTTGGCACTGGGAATGTCGGCAAATCGCGCAAACTTTTTTAGATCTCGGCTATTGCGTTGATGTCATACAATTCCACAATCACAAATTCGTTCCTGAAAAAGACTACGCCTTTTTCATTGACATCCGTCATCGGCTGGAAGCGCTTTCACCATTACTCAATAAAGATTGCATCAAGATATTCCACAGCGATACAGCTCATATTCTGTTCCATAATGCTGCGGAAAGTAACAGGCTTCTTGCACTACAACAAAGAAGGGGAATTACCCTAAACCCACGAAGGTTTGAACCACCTAACTTGGGAATCGAGTATGCCGATTGTGCGACAGTTTTAGGAAATGAATTTACTATTAATACTTTCAGTTACGCAAAAAAGCCGATTTACCGTGTTCCAATCTCTACTACAGGGGTTTATCCCTGGCCTGAAGAGAAAGACTTTGAAGCTTGTCGCAAGAATTTTCTCTGGTTCGGTAGTGGCGGTCTAGTTCATAAAGGATTGGACTTGGTTTTAGATGCTTTTGCTCAAATGCCAGAGTACCATTTAACTATTTGTGGACCAGTAAATAAGGAAGAAGATTTTGAGAAAGCTTTTTATAATGAGCTTTATTATACTCCTAACATTCACACCTTTGGATGGGTTGATATTAGCAGTTCTAAGTTTATAGAAATTGCAAACAGTTGTGTAGGAATTATTTACCCTTCGTGTTCAGAAGGTGGTGGTGGGTGTGTGATCACTTGCATGCATGCTGGTCTAATCCCAATTGTCAGCTACGAAGCAAGTGTGGATGTACATGACGATTTTGGGGTGATTTTAAAAGAATCTTCTGTTGAAGAGATCAAGAATTCGATCCGGATGATTGCCAGTCTTTCTCCTTTAGAACTAAAAAGCATGGCGAGAAAAGCCTGGGAATTTGTGAGAGTTAATCATACGAGAGAGAAATTTACAGAATCATATCGAAATGTTGTAGAGAAAATTCTCAGCAATCAGGGCAAAAAAGACAAGCATGAAAGAACATGGGAAACAGACAAATTTTTAGTAAGTTAAGAGTGGTTTTCGGAGCTAAGCTTCGTTCTATCAGTGCAGACATCCTGTCTCGCTGGATTTTGTATTTTAAAAGTCAGCCACTAACAGTGAGTAAAAAATCAGCAATGGTGTTTTCTCCCCATCAAGATGATGAAACTCTAGGTTGTGGTGGTACTATTGCCTTGAAACGGTCACTAGGAGTGCCTGTAGAGGTAATTTTTCTGACGGATGGGCGGTATGGCCGACCCGAGTGGATTACACCAGAAACAATCACAGATATTCGCCAGCAAGAAGCTACGAATGCCCTAAATATTCTGGGAATTGCAAGTTCGGAAACTCACTTTCTCAATCAAATAGATGGTTCTTTGCAAAATCTGGCTCAGGAGCAACGCCAATACATAGTTAATGAGTTAGTTAAACGGCTACAGTCCTTTATGCCAGAAGAGATTTACGTTCCTCATAGAAAAGATGTTCATGGGGATCACGAAGCAACTTACCAGTTGGTTCAGGAGGCGATCGCCGCCTCGGGAATCCAGGCCGAACTATTACAATATCCAATTTGGATGTTTTGGCAAAACCCACTGTCTTTTGATCTAAACTTTGAGGATATAGGTGATGCTTACAGATTAGCGATTGATTCTGTTAAAGACAGAAAAAAACAAGCTATTGAAACCTACTCCTCTCAAATGCCTGGCTTACCCAGCGGCTTTCTACAGCGTTTCTTTTTGCCCTATGAAATTTTTTTCAAAAGTTGAATAAAAAAGTAACAAATTAGTGTCAAATATCTTTAACTTGTAAATGAATAAATTACTAACAATAGCTATTCCTACGTTCAACCGTTCTGAGTTTCTTAATAAGCAGTTAGCTTGGCTTGCTGAAGTTGTCAAAGGCTTTGAATCTGAGTGTGAAATTTTTATATCTGATAATTGTTCAACAGATAATACTCAGGAAGTCATTAAAAACTGGCAAGAAACTCTCAGCAACATCAAAGTAAAATACAACAGAAATAGCCAAAATATTGGCTTAATGAGAAATTTTTCTCATTGCCTGCAAGCAGCGACAAGCAAATATGTTTGGGTAATTGCTGATGACCATACGATTCAACAAAAAACCCTTGCTTATGTTGTGCAAAACCTGAAAGACCACCCTGATTTATCATTGTTGGCTTTAAACTTTTCCATTCGTTCTATACCAACTGGTGAGATAGTTATAGAACGTGTCTTTGAAATTGAAAATGAAGAAGTAAGGGCAGATGGTAGAGCAGTTATTGAACACTCTTTAGCAGCAGACTGGATTCTAGGATTGATGAGTGGGATGATATATAAAACAGAAGCAATAAAACTAGCTCTACAAAACTGGCCATCTAGTCCTGAGAACGCAGAGGGACAAATATATTGGTCTGCATTTTGTGCTACTCAAGGAAGTATAAAGATAACAAAACAAACCTATATTGAATATGCTTCTCCTATGTTCTTCCAAACCAAACCTAAGGAATGGTTCAAAAGACATTATGCTGAACTGCCCGAAGTTTATATGAAACTGATTGAAATAGGATATGATAAAAAATTCTGTAGAGAATTAATTCTTAAGCACTTCACACAGAAGAATAACTGGAAGGTTGTTTTAGGTGCCATAAGACGATGGCCTCTACTTGCAATAACTACTATGGTTTCTTACTTTCGTTTAGTTGGCGTGTCCGCTTGGGAAGTTACTGTCTTACCCTAGAAGTTACAAGTGGGTAGGTAGAAATTAGTAGCGCTTTCGCCCTGAAAGCAACAGGCTGCGCGAAAGCGGAAGTCAAAAGTCAAAACCTTAAAGTATGGCTTATTTTCCCGTAGACACTGATTGAGTTTGCGTTTTGGCGCTTGCATGACTAAAGTTAATCATAGACAGGTATTGGATATTTTTGGAGATGTCTATGAGTGATTAATCATTAGTCCTATTGTCCGCTTGTCCCCGCATTACTCTAACAGGTTGTTTGTAAAGTCTAAATTAATACCAACTCGGCGATTAGAAATCGCGCGCCACTTGCTACAAGTCGGGGAACCCGCCCAACGCAGTGGCTTGGCTACACAGACGAAACCCACCTCCGTGGGTTTAAAATTCTTGATTTTGTGTTAGTCCGCGCAGGCGGACTTTGCCTGTGTAGTAGCGAATTATATTCGCCCAAAACTTTTAAAACATCCTCTAAAAACAAACCATGAATGAAAGCACTACTCTCCTACCTCATAAAATTATTGGCGTTGCTGTGATTTGGAACGACAAGGGGCAAATTCTCATTGATCGCCGTCGTTCCGGAGGTATCATGGGGGGTTTGTGGGAATTTCCTGGAGGTAAACTCGAGCCTGGTGAAACTGTCGAGGAGTGTATTCGACGGGAAATTTATGAAGAACTGGGAATAGAGATAGAAGTGGGAAAGCATTTGATCACAATTGACCACACCTATACCCACTTGCGCGTTACCCTGACAGTGCATAATTGCCGCTACCTGTGTGGTGTTCCTCAACCAATTGAATGTGAAGAAATTCGTTGGGTCAGTTTGGATGAGTTAGATCACTATGCTTTTCCTGAAGCAAATACTCAAATTATCGCGGCTTTGCGGCTTTCAGGAAGTCAGGAAAAGTATTGACGTCAAACAAAGTCAAGAATTAGGGTTGGAAACTGATAATGTGAGCCACTTGATTGATAGGATTCCCCGCTTTGCCAGGGAACGAGACAATTAACATCAAAAAACTAGTTAATTTGGATACACTGGTAACGTAAAGTGGAACCATGCTCCGCCATCGGGCGCTGTATCTACCCATATTTGACCGTAGTGCGCCTGGACAATGCGCTGGCATAAACACAGACCAATGCCGTAGCCTTCTTTACCTTCATCACGTTCGAGGCGATAGTGATTTTCAAAGATGCGCGAGCGGTTTTCTTCAGGAATACCAGGACCAGTATCGCCAATACTAAACTGAACCTTTTGGGTAGTGCGGTGAAGTCCACAGACGCTGATTTCGCCACCTTCAGGGGTGTATTTGATAGCATTGTCTAACAAGTTTATCAGCACTTGGCGTATGCGTTCTGGATCTGCGTAAACATTGGGTAAGTCTTTGGGGATATCTTTTTTTATCTTGTGGGATTTGGCAATGTAGCGATCGCGCAATTCCTCTAGAACCTCAAGGCAAACTTTCCCTATATCCACCTTTTGCGGTTGAATGGGAAATTCCCTTTCATTACCACGACCTACTTGCAAAAGGTCAGTTATCATACGGTCTATTGTCTTGGCTTGGTTACGGGCGTGCTTAAATAAATGCAACGTCATTTTTGGTGTTAAACGCTCGAATTCACCTTTTTGAGCATTGTAGTTAGATTGCAGGGTATCTATAGCTATAGAAGCCGCAGTCAGGGGATTACGGAGGTCATGGGCTAGTATCGCAATCACTCGGTCTTTAAACTGGATCTGCTCCTGGAGTTTCTCTTTTTCCTGTTTTAGGCGAAAAATTTCATCTGAGAGTCGTATCAGTTCGGCGGAAACAGCAACTGAAGTAATAGAGGACTTTGGTTCTCTGACACGACCATTTTCATCATTTTCCTGTAAACCACTTTGTAATTCTAAGTAGGCGTCTACAGCGGCTTGCCACCGGGGCCACCAAGTTTTCAATTCACCAGTTATATTACTACCAGCTAGGATTTGCCTTGGTTCAGGGTGAATTTTGATTAAGGCTGGCGTTGCTACCAGTTTAAAATGTTCCGCCAAATATGGTTGTTGACCGACATCAATGATTTGAAGATCAAAGTTGTAGTCAGCTTGCAACTCTTTTAAGTAAGAGCGAATTCGCTGTACTTGTGGTTTGGACTTTGGTCGTCCATCGACAAAAAGTAACAGCTGTAGTGGAGCCTCAGAAGAAATAGGCTGATCCTGGGAAACTTGCATGTAATCGTGTTTCAGCACTGGTAACAAACCGACGACGCTTTACAGAAAGTAAAAAATTGACTGGCGGTTGTCGATGGAATAGTCCTTGTTTTTTTTCAATTTAATATCTATTTTAGATTTTTCGGACTCCTAACCTACATAGGTTTTTCAAATGACATCTTTAGTTTTTAGCCATTTCCTTGCTTTTTGTTGAGGAATTCCTCCAGCAAAGACCAATAGCCCTGAATCTCAGCCGCAATATTCGCTCTCATCAACTCTTTCGTCAAGCGCAAGTGAAAGTTTTTATACGACTGCTGCAAGGGCTCGTCCAAGATCAGATCAATTTGATTGCTCGCATAGAAGCGCGGGCAATCTCTTACCCTGATCCTAACCAGATGCTAACCTCAAGAAGGGCAATTGACTGTCCGAACTAAGGCTCTAGAACGTTTTCAAAGAACTTAACTACCAAAGTCCTAAAGCGAGCGTGTAACTCATCACCATCCTCTGGAAATGGTTTGCTTTTGGCAGATCAGTTGAGCGCATCACAAACTCAAATTTACTGCTCTTTGTATGCTTTTAGCCAGGAGTTGCTCCCAGCTTACCCCAGAGGTAGACAGACTGTTGTCTGTGTCTCGGCTGTCTTTTGCGCGATGAGTGAACGTTAGTCAGATTCCCGTTTGTCCGTAGCGAGCGATAATCAGACTCTGTGCTTTGCCGCCGCGCTTGTTGTGCGTCCCAATTTTGGAAAACCAGCGACACCTTAAAACAGTGAACAGTGAACAGTGAACAGTGAACAGTGGATAGTGGACAGTGGACAGTGAACTGTTAATTGTTAATTGTCAACTGACAACTGACAACTGATAACTGATAACTGTTAAAGCAACACAAGAGCCAAATTTACCACCCAGATCACCATCCATCATCGGTAGAACTGCAAAAAAACCCTGGCGTTGGAGTAACCACCGATGCAACCTGCCATTTTACCGCCTCAGGAAGCGATTGTCCCTTGGGAGCGCACTGCCCGCCCTTGAGCGATCGCCACTCAAATAAGCTGCTAGGCAACTTTTAGCAAAAGCCACAACAGGATTTCCTTGAGGAACTAAATTTCAAGATCCGAAGGAAACCGCAGTCGCGCCTTATCGCTTTGCCTACGACCTCGATAAGAGACAATCCCTTGCTGAAGTGCCAAGTTTCTTCAAATGCCCAACACTGGAATTTTCCTTTGTGTTGCCTGCCTTTAGCTTATCTTCGTCCGCTGAATACTATCCAATTAGAGGCTGCACTGGAAACGAAGCGCGATCGCTATCCTATTGCGCCCTTGAGTGAGGCAAAGGGGGGACTTACTCCCAGCTTAGCACTTCAAAATAGTTGGTGATAACTTCCTTTCTTGAGCTTAGCGGTGTAGATGACAGCTTTATAGTGGATTTAAAACAGTGAACACTGAACAGTTATCACTGGTAACTGGTTGACTGTGACTACCACGCTCATAATGGACAAAAACTACTGGTAACGAATAACTGAATAACTGGTTGAAAGATTTAGCGTTAGAGAAGCTGAATGGTAGCCTCAAGTATTAATACTTAAATCGTTTTATTTTTTTAACATAAAATTATAAATTGAGTTTAACTGAGTTGTTTCGCCTGCAAAAATTGTCCTGAAATTTTTAACACCATGAAACTTAATCCCTTCAAAATCAAAGCACCAGAAGCAGTGTTGACTAACCAAGAGTCAAGAAAAAATCTCCTAGGAGACTCTATTAGTAAAGTTTTAATTATTGCCTGCAAAGAATCAACTCAGCAGCTTGAAGAAGCATTGAGCAAAGAAGGTTTTTTGCATGAAGTCCTCAGGCAAGAAACCAAACCAGAATATCAAAAATTTTCCCGGAGTTATCTTTGCCTAATGAATCATCAACGAGCTTGGGAAAAAGCCGTCCAAGAGGATAAACCGACTCTGATTATTGAGGCGGATTTTGTCCCAGTACGAAATTTTGCGAAGCTTCCTCTACCCTTTAATCCCAATCAAAGTGATGTTGGAATTTGTTGGCTGTATACTTGTGCGCCGCAGGTCTACAGCGTTTCATCTGATGGCTATGCTGAAGGTTTTTCTACTTCAGCAGTTGCTTACATTGTGACTCCACAGGCTGCCCGCTGCTTGCTAGACTTGGCAGAGGAAGTGACAGAAAAACAGGGAGCCACGACCTACTCTACTTGGGACTCAACTATTGATTCCTTTCTACGCCAAAGAAAGTTGAAAAACTACATTCCTTGGCGGAACTATGGTGAACATGGAGGCTTACCCAATCCAGAACATCACCAAAACAATCTTAGTAAAACTCATCGTGCTGATGTCCTCTATGGTCAACTGGCATTTATGCCGTTATATGCTGGTAATGAAAAAGATAGAATCAAGTTTTTAACAGTCAGGCTTCAGGCTCGCCTCAAGGGAATTTCTCGTTTGGCAACTGGACGCTTTCTACGTTTAAAAGTTCTCCAAGGTTCTAATGTACGTCCAAGGTTACTCAGTTTTGCAGTTCTTAGACATTTTTCGTTACAGCTTTAACCTGATTTCTAGGTTCTTTTCAAAGTATTTTGCTAGTGTAGGAATTGACACTTGAATTGTGATTAAGCGTGGTGCACTGTAAACATCCAGTTTTATTAGTGAGTTTGGCTGTTTTACTCACCTCTTTAACAGCCTGTGCCAACAGTCCCGCCGCCAAAAACATTGAGCAGTCTTTGGCGGCTGATCCCAGGTTGAAGGATAGCCCACTCACCATTGGCGCTCAAGAGGTACGCAATAGCCAACAACCACAAACCCCTCAACCGACAGTTCAGTTGCCAAGTGATTTTCCCAAGGACATCCCGTTGTATCCTAGCGCCACCTTGCAAGAGGTGACACCATCGAGTAACGAAAATTCCAATGTATCCACTCGCTGGCTGAGTTCTGACCCCAGCAATCTGATTGCAAACTATTATCTTCAACAATTTCAGGCAAACAACTGGCAGATTGTGAAAAGTCCTACAGATGAGCCAGGAAGCTCTTTTGAGGCGCGGCGCAATGATATGCAGTTGAAAGTTTCTATTCAGCCGAAAACAGTTACCAACCCTGCACCCAACCAACCACAAACATCTACTGAAATACTGATTTCCTATTCACCATTATCTACCCAAACAGCACAAGTTAACCCAACTCCAAGCCCCCAAACTCCTAACACCCAAACAACAGAAGCTAACCCAACTCCGACTCCTCAAATCAATAACGATGCTGCTGTTGGGCAGCCAGGCGATCGCTCGTTTGTTGGTCCGGTACAATCACAAACAGCAACACAACCAAGTGATACCTCTGATAACAAAAACGCTACAGCAGCCACTACCACTTCTCAAGAATTCAGCGATCTCAACAAGGTACCTCAAGGATTCCGGCAATACGTTCAAGATTTGGCAGCCTTAGGAGTTTTAACTGTAGAATCAAATGTGACAAAAAGCAATGGCAGCACAACGAACCAGTTTGACCCAGCTAAAGTTGTGACTCGTCGGCAATTTGCCCGTTGGCTTGTTGCAGCTAACAATGCGATGCACGCTAACGATGCAGCAAAGCAAATTCGTGTAGCATCAGAAAGTTCTCAACCAACTTTTCGGGATGTGCCAAAAACAGACCCTGATTTTCCGGCAATTCAGGGATTAGCCGAAGCAGGATTAATTCCCAGTTCTCTGTCTGGAGATTCTACAGCAGTTTTGTTTCAACCTGATGCACCTCTGTTGCGCGAGCAGTTAATTCTTTGGAAAGTTCCGCTTGACACACGCCAAGCTTTACCCTCTGCCAATTTAGAAGCAGTCAAGCAAACTTGGGGTTTTCAGGATGCTGGGAAAATCGACCCGAAAGCGTTACGGGCAGTTTTGGCAGATTTTCAAAATGGTGAAAAATCAAATATTCGTCGCGTATTTGGCTATACAACACTATTTCAACCCAAGAAACCACTCACCCGCGCTGAGGCTGCTGCTGCTTTGTGGTATTTTGGTACTCAAAGTGAAGGAATATCAGCTCCCGAAGCTTTGAAGTTAGCACGTCCCCAGAGTTAGTACTGTGACTTTCTTGCTCGTTCCCATGCTCTGCATGGGAATGCCTTCCAAGGGAGGCTCCGCCTGCTGTATTCAGTCAGCCACAAAGAGGCACCTCGCAGGCTTTACTCCCAGGCTCTGCCTGGGAGCGAGAGGAAAACGGAATTTTTGACATCCTCCCCACGCCTAAAGGCGGGGGATTCCAAGAATCACTTCTTGGGCTTTCTGTTTCCACGAGTTGACTTGCTTGAAGGAGTTTCCTCACCCAAGTATTGGTCAGTCTCATCCACAGACGTTAACGTTCCCGTGTGCCCCACGGTACGAAGTCCTCTCTCAAGTATGTTTCGTGCAGCGTTCCAATCCCTATCTTGGGTATGCCCGCAATGGTGACAAGTATGCGTCCTAGTACTAAGAGACTTCTTGACGACCTTCCCACAATTGGAACAATTCTGGGAAGTGTAGTGGGGTGGGACAGCAACCGTGACCACGCCAAATACTTTGCCGAAATACTCAACCCAACTCCGAAACTGAGTCCACGCTGCATCAGATATCGACTTGGCGAGGTGTCGATTCCTCACCCTTACGGGTTCGCCAGTCGCTTCAAGTCGGGGAACCCGCCCAACGCGCTGGCGAACCATGTTTCGCACCTTCAAGTCCTCATACGCCACGAGGTCGTTAGACATCACTACGCACCTTGCCGTCTTGATGGCAAAGTCTTTACGCTGGCGACTTACCTTGAGGTGTTTACGAGCAAGTTTGTTTCTAAACTTCGCTCTGTTTTTAGAACCCTTCTTAGTCTTGGACAAACAACGTTGAAGTCGCTTCAAAGACTTTTCAGACTTGCGGAGATGACGCGGATTTGCAACAGTCTGACCGTCAGAATCGGTGTAGAAGTGATTCAAGCCAACATCAATGCCAACATTGTGGGCGGTTGCTTCCCGTTTCTCCAAACGTTCCTGGTCGATACAAAACTGCGCGTAGTACCCATCTGCTCGACGGACAACCCGCACCCGCTTAAACTGCTTCAACTGGTATTCGTGCAAATCGCGGGTTCCCCACATCTTGAAAGTCCCCGCTTCAAACCCATCGGAAAAAGTGATATACCGTCTATCAGAAGAAAACTTCCAGCCACTGGTCTTGTATTCAACACAACCGTGTGTTTGTTCTTTCTTAAAGCGTGGATATCCTTTCAATCCTTGCTTATTTTTCTTGCAGTTGTCGTAGAACCGAGATATTGCCGCCCAAGCTCGCTGTGCACTAGCTTGACGAGCCATAGAGTTAAGGTTAGCAGCAAACTCGAATTCTTTTGCAAGCACAGCACAATATGCACTCAAATCATATTTGTCGATGTCTTTGTTGTCCATCCAGTATCTCAGGCAACTGTTCCGAACAAACCGGGCAGTACGGATAGCTTCATCCAGCTTTCCATACTGCTCCTTTGTTCCTTCCAATTTTGCCTCAAATACCAGCATCTTTACGCTTAACTCTATAGCGTAATTCTAGCACAGATATCTTGACGGGGAATAAATTCCCCATCGGGTTTCATCCCCATGCATAAATGCAGGGGCTTTCACCCTTCGATTCTCGGTAATGCCAAATTCGCGGCGTCACCTCCTATTCACCAGCTGTATCGAAATTAAGGGCGGGCTGGACAGCCCACCCCACAATTGCAACTGCAAATTACAAAAGAGTAGGCTGAAAGCCCCTGCCCTTCAGGGAGGGGATGAAAGCTACAACGCAGGATTTATCCTGCATTCATCTAAAGTAGCTATATCTTACACAACTGTGTAAGATATAGCTAGAATGTTTTTATGGCAGAACTATCAATCACTTTAAAACTTCCTTTTTATCGACTTAACCAAGTCAAAGCCAGCGAGTTCGAGCGACTTACCGTCCTCAACACTCAGGTGGCAAATGACTTGCTTAAGATAGACAAGGCAGAACGTAGAAAGATAACTAGTTCTGCCTTTAAACACGTGGAAATAGGTTCAGCTTGGATTAACCAAACTATTCGCAATACTAACGCTAAGACAAAGGTAAAGCACTTTAAGCGAATGTGGTTAGAGGTAAATAACCAAAACTTTGAGATATCCAAGCAGGGTGATTTGTACAGTGTTGCGTTTAACCTACTACGAGGTAGAAAAGGACGTATTCCTCTATCTGTCCACTGTGCGTCGCATGCTGAAGTTCTAGACAAAATCATTGCTTGTGGAGTTAAACTAGGCTCACTCAAGCTTTGTAAGTCTAAAAAAGGAATTTGGTATGCACTTGTTTGTGTGTCGATGGAAGTTCCCGATGCAATATCAGTTGAACGTTGGATTGGAGTAGATAGAGGACAAAACAATATTGCTGTTGCTGCACTTCCTAAAAGTTTTGGTAAGTTTTGGAAAAGCGGACGAGTCAAATCGTTGAGACGACAGTTTCAACGTACTCGCCGCAAGCTACAAAGCGCCAAACAGCTTAAAGAAGTCAAGCGATTAGAGCAACGTGAAAGACGTATCATGACTCATATTAATCACGTCATTTCTAAAGAACTTGTGCAATTTGCGCAGGATTTTGGAATGGGGTTGCGGTTTGAGGATTTGTCTGGCTGTCGTCAGACGATGAAACAGAAGAAAAAAACAAAATCTGATGCTGCTTCCAATCGTGATACTTGGGCGTTTTATCAGCTAGAAATATTCACTCGCTACAAAGCGATTCGTTCTGGCGTACCTGTTCAATCAATTCCCGCTCCATACACGAGCAAATCGGATTATCGCAATGGTGTGATTGGTAAGCGTAATGGAGATTGGTTCAAAGGTTTTGATGGGTATCGTTGCAATGCTGATTGGAACGCTTCCCAAAATATTGGTCAATGGGTAGGTTTTTCATGCCCTCTGAGTCTTCAGGACGCTGTAACTGCAATGGTTGCAGTTGACACAGAGGGTGGGGTCGATGACAGTCCCTTAACTGGTGAAGCGTCTAAGGCGGCGGCTTTAGCCCCGTCTTAGACAACCACTAGAATCTCTGTGGCTTTAGCCCAGAGAGTGTCAATGTATAATCAAAACTAACTAATTCGCTACCTCAGCCATCTCAATGATGCGCCCTTCATAGTCCTTGACTAAAAAATTCAATGGCTTTTGGTTACGGATCTTGAATTTTAAGCCCCGCGTTTCCACGCGCATTAAAATCATTTCTAGGCAGTCCCGGTCAAAGCAAACGTGGCGTTGCTGACTTTTACTACCTAAACTCGCCCCCGTAATCACGTGCAGCTGAGTATTTTTCTTTAACTGATACCAAAGTCCTTCGCTAGCATTAGACATTCTGCTGCTGGAAAAGCTGGGAGTGCTAGACAGGTAAAGCGGATCAACTCCCGTTGCACCTAAAGTTTGCTCGTAGTTGTAGTAGTAGTGCAACGGCACTTCAGCTGCTGGCAAATCTAGCAGTCCTTCATACAACTGTCGTGCAACCTCTAAATCTGACACCATAACAGTGTGTACTTTCGGCGCACTAGTGAGAAACATCCACATCGCACCAGCATAGGCTGCTAGTAGCATCACCATGATGCCTTGGGTGGAAAAAAGGCTATCTAACGGTAAGGAAGGTAAAAAAGAGCCTAGGATGAAAGGCTCGTGCAGGAACTGGGACATGCTAACTGCTATAACCATGAACACATCAGAAAATGTATGTATAAAGAGACCCGCTTTAATCTTGTAGATTATGACTTAGTTTAAGTCTGTGTTTCTAGTGTATCAACAGCAGTAAAATATGACCGCTAGTATCAAAAGACTAGCAGCAAGATATTATGCGACGGGCAACCTAATTGCCTTTGCCAAAATAATTTTAGCAACATAGCCTGATTCGGATGGTGCAAATTCCTCATTTTCCTGAAGCTCATCACCCACTGATTAAGTCACTGTTTCATCACAGTGACCAAGAACTGCTGACTCTTTTTCAGCAAAACCCGGATGCAGGTAGATACTTCACGGCGATTTTTTGTCGCTACAACCCGATAGTCTATACGTTGATTCGGCATTCAGCGCGATCGCCTGTGCAAGCTGATTATCTTTTTGCTTTAACCTGGCGACATATCTACTACGAACTTGGTGGACTCGATTTAAACAGCACTCAATTTGCGAAAGACGGTTTGACTGTTCAAAATTGGCTGATTAATATGACAGCTTATTGTATCAACGAGATTCAACTCCCTCCCACGGAAGCGATTCATTATTCTCTCAAGGCGACTTCTCCACCACTGTGGTGTTATGTAGAACAGGCATTAGACCAACTGCCTGCTATATTACGATTGATGGTTTTGATGGCTCAAACTTTCCACTGGAGCGAAACTAGAATTGCCGCCTACTTACAAGCCGAAGGAGAAGCCATCACCCCAAGCGAAGTAGTAAATTTGCTTCAAGAAGGTTACCGTGCGCTAGAAGAGAAATTACCAACAGATATCCGCACTATTTACTTAGGTGAAAATTTTCTTCAGCCTGGTGCTGCGTAATAGTATCTAATAGCGTGTTTAGATTTGGTAAAGTTTTAAATTTTCTGTTAAATTTTCTGTTAAATTTTCTGTTAAACCTTTTACCCAGGCTTCTGTTAAATTTTCTGTTAAACCTTTTACTTAAACCTGAAATCACAAAGGGCATCTATCAGTAGGGAATTTCCAAAAAATAAATTATCAATCTTGTGCGGTGGGCATCTTGCCCGCCCTAACTAAATACGAGGCAAGACGCCTATCTTCACAAGAGGTAGCTGGATACTTTTTTATTTGGAAGTCCCTAAAGATATAAGCGTATGTCCCTTTGCTCAGAGCTTGTACCCAACAAGAGCCAGAGGCTCTAATATCTCGTTACCAGGTTGAACCTGGTAACGAGAGTTTGGAGGCTTCGCCTCCTCACTGTTGCAACTCTTGCAAGATTTTAGTTTGGAAACTTGGTGACTAATTCAAGAAAACTTGACCGTTTTGTTGAATACTCATTGCTTTTGTATCCATTTGCAAATCGGTTGTTTCATCCAACCTGACTTCCAAAACTCCAGCTTGAGAAGAAGGTTGTGTTCTCACCATCAATAGTCCGTTATCCTGCCGTTGGAATGTCACGGTTGTTGGTGTAGCTAAACGTTGCAACAGCACTTCTGACTTACCTGGTAAGGTTCGCGGTGCTGTATCACCAATGGCTTGATAAGTGATAGGCGCAGCTGTATCGTTCACCAGCCTGACAGTGACTCTGCCATCTCTCAGCGCAATTATGCTGCTGGGGGCTTGGCGTTGTTCTGGCGCTGGTGGTGTGATCACAGAACTTTGTCTTTGTTGAGTGCTAGGGTTACTTTGAGATTGTGAGTTTGTGCTGACAGTATACCCACCTGCAGGTCCTTGACTGGTATACGTCCGAGTTTCTGACTCGGAACTGTTTACGTCTTGTCCGGAACTCGTTGACTGTGTCTGGCTGCTATAGTTGTAGGTTTGGGAGCTACTATCAGAACGGTTGTATGGTGTTTCACCGCCCACACCCTGCCTGATCTGTTCTTGTGTTGGATTAACAGAAGCACTACCTGGAGTCACACCCCCTTGCTGTGCTGATTGTCGAGTGAAAGCATTGGGTGGACATCCTGCTGGAGTGAAGACATTACTATTGTGGGGTTCTTCGTAGAAAATGCTGGGACAAGGGTTAGTTTTGGAATTAGCTTGTTGCTGGGGTTGCCGAGGTGCTGATTGCTGAGCAACTGCTACTTGAGAAATTGCAGGCAACCCAATCAGTAATCCTCCGCAAATAGCCCCTAAAAATTTAGCAGATTTACTGAATTTTTGATATTTCAGGTTCATGTTGACCTCCTGATGAATAATCTAAATTAAGAGCCAAAAATTTTTAAACGCGAAAACTTTTGCAATAAACAACAGCTTCATTTGGGCAAAATGAAGACTGATTTGCCTGTTGCCAGATTCTGCTTGCTTTTTAATAAAGTTTTAAAACTTAACAATTAAAATATAACAATTACTAATAATTTCGCACTCTAACTATAGACGTGAAAAGTAATAGCAGATTGGATCTACATTTCTGCCACAAGTCGTATATAAATAGATATTGTTTAATAAATATTTTTTATAATTAAGATAATTAACTGAAAAGTCAGGAGTCACAAGTTAGAATTTAACTCCTAACTCCTAACTCCTAACTCTTAAATTTGTTAAGCTTCTTCCCAAAGTTTGCGAACGTGATCAGGCAACCAACTAGCAATTTCCTCAATTCTTTCTGGAGATAATTCGTCTTTCGTAGCAGAGAATACTGCCTTAACCACCTCTTCTCGGTCTACATTGGGCTGCACTCCACCTTCATTTGCTACCCGAAATAAAAACCGATCAGAATCAATCTTAAAAATGCCAGGACCTTGCCAAGGTGGACGAACCCGACTTAAGAAGCCCACAATCGGATTTGTATCTTTCCAAAGGTCTACAATTGTGTTTTGCAGCGCTTTATCATCACTTATTTCAGCTGGTTTGTCGGCCAGTTCTTCGGCAACTCGGTCGGCAGCTTCCGTGGTCATCAGGTCGCGCATCACACGGTAAACTACTTCTGTGACGTCTCTGGCGTCGAACACATCTCCCAGTTTGCCTTTGACCATTACCTTTTCTAAAAATGGTCTATCTTTTGCATCGATAGGAGATGATTGTGCTTTATCTAAAGTTTTTGGAGTATTTGCCTCCATTAATCCTCCTCAAAGCATTTATTGATTTTTATATAATGTCTGAAGCTCAAAGTGAATAAGTGCAAATAGCAAACTAGCAGTTTGTAGAACTCGTTAAGAAAGTTTTAAAAGTCGTTATATCAGACTGCTAGAATATATTTTTTGCTTTGCTCACTTGATCAAACATTGCCACTAAATTAGTAGGTAAAGATACTCCCCTGCATCTGCCAGAGGAAACAGCCCTAAATCTACCAGAAGAAACATTTGTTAGGTGTTATACAGAACAAAGTTCAATTAAGACTCAAGAGTAACGGGTAAAGTGACGGTGACAGTACTCCCAATGCCTTGAGTACTTTCTACTTGAATTTGACCGTGGTGTTTTTCGACTATAGCTAGGGCGATCGCCAGTCCTAATCCCGAACCAGTTGCACTTTGTGTTGCTTTAGTTTGAACTGTGTGAGTACGCGCTGGATCTACCCGATAAAAACGGTCAAACAAACGGGGTAGTTCCTCCGCAGGGATACCAATTCCGGTATCCCTCACCTTAAGAAGCAAATGGGCAGTGTTGTAACGCAGCCCAGAAACACGATTTGTTGCCTCGATACGTGCCAATTCCACATCTACGCGCCCTCCAGATGGGGTGTATTGCAAGGCATTGCCAATCAAATTTGTAAATAGCCGCACCAGTTGATCCCAGTTGCCTACGACTGTGAACCAGTTATCAAGTAATTCCGGATGAGTTTCTTCAGCAGGAGGATCAATGAAATCTAGAGAGAGGATAATACCCTTTTCTACGGCTAACAGTTGTTGTTCTTCAACCACTTCCATTAACAAAGCGTCAACAGGACAAGGAGAAAAACTTTCTTTGCTGATACCACTATCCTGTCTTGCCAGAAACAGCAAATCGTTGACTAACTTGCCCAAGCGTTGCGTCAGCCGTTCTACCACTTTTAATTGTTGCCGAAAGTGCGAAGGAATATTGCCGTCTGCCTCTGCTAATTCCAACTCACTCAGGGCGACTTGCACATTAGTTTGAATCAAGGTAATTGGACTTCTGAGTTCATGAGAAGCATCAGCAGTAAACTGTTTAAGACGTTGATAAGACTCGCGCACTGGTTCCATTGCTTTACCTGAAAGAAACCAGCCACTTGCTGCAACAGAAAGTACCATCAATCCAGTACCCCATGCTAAATCTAAAATCAATTGGCGACTGGGTTTTGTGACTTCAAACCAGGGATGGCTAACACGCAAATATCCCAATACTTGCCGACCAATTTGCACTCGTTCTGTCACTTGTCGTAGTAGCAGCGGGGGAGTGGGGGAGAGTGAGGGAGTGAGGGAGTGAGGGAGTGAGAGTACTTTCCCTCCTTCTGTTCCTCTCTCCTTCTGTTCCTCTTCTTTCCTGACGATTTTGACAGTCTCACCTGTCTGGTTGGGGTGCAGTGGAATATTGAGAGGTTGTGAAAAAGTAGACCAAAGCAATTCTCCAGTAGGGCTAAACCATTCTAGGTCTATGCGGTCATCTTCTGCTGTGTCAGTATTGTCACGAAAACTGGCTTCTACATTTACACCGAGTTGACCCAAGCCTGACTTAACAGGTTCGATGACAAGCGATCGCTCTACCACTTCCACAACATGATTCAAGGTATCATCAATCCGCTCAACCAATGTGCTGCGGACGTACAAGTATACCCCACTAGCAAAGAGCAGCAGTAGTATAGCGGTTATGGCTGTGTACCATAGGGCAAGACGGCGACGAGTAGCTTGAAACATAGATGCTTCCGACTTAAAAATAACAATAAGATTTATGATTTCAAGAATAACCTTGCTGTAGCGGCAAAGTAAGAGAATGTTTCGCAAATAAGGAGTTAGGTATATGGATACTGACGAGACGATTTTCACTACCAATTGGGTTACTGTCAAGAAAACACCCAGAGGATTTGATTATTTAGAAAGAAAGGGGAAAGACTCAGTTGCAGTATTTCTGTTGAGAAGAAATGACGTTTCTCCTGTAATATATGAAGTTTTAATTAGACAGCTACCTCTTTGTATTGATAGCACAGAATTTGACGGACAAATGAAGCTTTTTCCTTGTCCTATCACTGGCGCATTAGATGAAGGTGAATCGCCAGAAGAAGCAGCAATTAGAGAAGTTTATGAAGAAGCAGGTTTTTCTGTTAAGGTTTTATCACTTGGTAAATACATCGTTGGGACTCAAACCAATGAAATTTGCTATATGTATTATGCCGATGTAACTGGTATAGAGCCAGATATCGCTCAACAGGACGGTACTTATCATGAATCTATTAGTAAAAATGAATGGCGTCCTTTCGAGTATTTAAATAATTGTGATTATTCAGCTTGTCAGATAGGCTATTTCAGATTGCGAGATATTTTTTATATATAATATATTAAAATTTATCATTGACACAAAAAACAATGGTAATCTCTGATTGATAAGAAACTAAATTTTACAGTTCGAGCTATGACAGCAGGAAACCAAAACTCAATTAAAGAGAATCGAGATTACCTTATAAAGCAAAGTGAAATGCTACAAGCCATCATTAATCGTATGGCTAGTAATTCGCTTGCTGTAAAACAACTGGCATTAAGTATCTGGACTGCTTTGATGGGATTTGGTTTTACTAATAAAAATCCACCTTTGTTTCTTCTAGCAATCATCTCCTTTTACAATTCTAGGCTTACTGGATATGTATTACCTCTACCTAGAAAGGCGATTTCGGGGTAATTTCAACCGCTTGACTGAGTTGTTGTGCGGTTTTGATGATAGTGCGTTAGATAATATACAGCGATTGAAGGTAAATTTTATAAAGCTGGAACGTTCCTGAACTAAGAGTCCATCTAGCCGTTTTGACTCGGGTGTCCGTATCGTTCAACCTAACTTTCCCAATCCGTCCGCAAATTTCCCTTTCTCTTTGCCTTGAGATAGAAGCAAAGCATCTTTTCCTCTACTATGTTTAGTATGCTATCCCAGCTCTGTCGGGCTACACCTGCCTGCATCCAGGTCATCATGCCAAAATCAAAGAAGAACGCACATCATCAAATCAATCTCAATGACCCTCAATACTATCTCAACCGAGAGTTAAGCTGGTTAGAGTTTAATAGAAGGGTGTTGCATGAAGCCTGCGATTCACGAACACCGCTCCTAGAACGCCTCAAGTTTTTGGGAATTTTTAGCTCTAACCTGGATGAGTTCTTCATGGTGCGTGTTGCAGCACTCAAGCAACAGGTAGAAGCGAAGGTTAGTCAGTTACCTTCCGATGGTCGCACGCCACAACAACAACTCGATGAAATTAGCTCAACACTGCGTCCGTTAGTAGCCAAACAACACGAACAGTTTGAGAAAGTTTTGCGACCTCAGCTAGCAAAGCACGGTATACATATATTAGATTACATAGATTTAAGCGAAAGACAGAGAAATTATTTAGACAAATACTACGAAGAGCAAGTCTTTCCCGTCGTGACTCCCCTTGCTGTTGATCCATCGCATCCTTTTCCCTACATTTCCAATCTCAGCCTGAATTTGGCTGTTGTAGTCAAAAACCCAGAAACAGAAGAAGAATTGTTTGCCAGAGTCAAAGTTCCCACAGTTTTGCCGCGATTTTTGGCTTTACCGCCAGATTTGGGAATTCATGATGACGGAAAACCAGCAGTGTGGACTGGGATACCTTTGGAACAGGCGATCGCCCATAACTTAGAGTCCCTCTTTCCAGGGATGAACATACAAGAGTACCATACCTTCCGGATAACCCGTGACGCTGACCTGGAATTAGAAGAAGATGAAGCTGATGACTTACTGTTGGCTATAGAACAGGAACTGCAAAAACGGCGCGTTGGTGGATCTCCTTTACGCATAGAAATACATTCTCAAACTCCTGAATCCATCAGAAAACGACTGTTGGAGGATTTGGAATTAGAAGAAAATGATGTTTACGAAGTAGACGGTATCATAGGACTGAAGGATTTGATGTACTTCATGTCATTGCCCGTCCCAGAACTCAAAGATCCACCGTGGCAATCTGTAGTACATCCCCGCTTACTAAGGATTAAAGAGCCAAACATAAACCCAGATGTACGGGAGATAGAAGAAGGAAAAGATTTTTTTACAGTCATTCGGGAAAAGGATTTATTCGTACACCATCCCTATCAATCCTTTTCGAGATCTGTGGTGCGGTTTATTACCCATGCTGCCCATGACGCGAATGTGCTAGCAATCAAGATGACTCTTTATCGGACTTCTTTTGACTCGCCGATCGTAAATGCCTTGATTGCGGCGGCGCAAAATGGCAAGCAGGTGTCAGTACTGGTGGAACTTAAGGCGCGATTTGATGAAGAGAATAATATCTACTGGGCAAAGCGTCTGGAAAACGTCGGAGTTCACGTAGTTTATGGTTTAGTCGGGCTGAAGACTCATTGCAAACTTATTATGGTGGTGCGGCGCGAACAAGACCGCATTTTTCGCTATGTGCATATTGGCACTGGTAATTATAACCCGAAAACAGCCCGACTGTACACAGACTTGGGATTGTTCAGTTGCAATGAAGATTTGGGAGCCGATGTTACAGATGTTTTCAATTTCTTGACAGGATACTCACGGCAAAAGTCATACCGAAAACTTTTGGTTGCACCTGTGACGATGCGCGATCGCTTTGTTTCGATGATTCACCGGGAAATTGAAAATGTTCACAATGGCATGAGTGGGCGGATTGTTGCCAAAATGAATTCATTGGTAGACCCGGAAATTATCTCGAAATTATATGAAGCTTCCCGTGCTGGCGTGCAAATTGACCTGATCATACGTGGGATTTGCTGTTTACGCCCAGGGATCAAAGATATTAGTGAAAATATTCGCGTTATTAGTATCGTTGGTCGCTTTTTAGAGCACTCCCGTATTTTTTATTTCTATAACAATGGGCAGGAGGAAATCTATATTGGCAGTGCCGACTGGATGCGGCGTAATCTGGATCGTCGGGTAGAAGTCATTACCCCAATCATAGATGTAGATATTGCTAAGGATTTGCAAGAAATCTTAGGAATTATGTTAGCAGATAACCGCCAAGCTTGGGAGTTACAGCCAGATGGCAGTTATATTCAAAGAAGTCTTGGTGAAGACAGCCCAGAAGCCAGTTCACAAAAAATTCTCATGTCTATGGCTTTAACCTCGAATGGAATCGCCACTTCAAATATAGTAAATACAAAAAAAAGTTCCTTATATCTTGACGGCTAGCTTTTTATAAGTTTTCTTAAAAGCTCTCATTTTTCTAAATTATCCAACTCGTTGCCATAGGTTCAATACAATTTATTCAACCATTGGATAGAGTGAGTGCAGGCATCTATTCCCATAAACTGTAAAGGTTATCATAAGTCGTTATTCTTTTACATGGATGTTGATGTTGTCCTGTGAGCCTTCTACATTGCGTGTTCTAGTGGTTGACGATCACGAACTGACTCGTTTAACCCTAAAATTAGCCTTTTCTAGCCAGAAAAATCTTCAAGTTGTTGGTTTAGCCAGTAATGGTCAAGAAGCCGTAGAAATGGTTAAACGCTGTCACCCCGACGTGATAGTACTAGATTTACATATGCCAGTCATGGACGGTTGGAGCGCCTCTGGTCATATTAAAGCAATTGCTCCAAATACCCAAATCATTGCTTACTCGTCAGTCGAAGACACTAAGTGTCAGGAAACCAAAGAAATCGGTAGCTTGGATGCTTTTTGTAAAAAAGATACACCAACAACCGAACTCATTGCTTTGGTTAAAAAGTTAGGACAGGGTGCAGCTAATCGTTCAGTCGCGGGATAAATGATACAGCAAAGTAGCTTGGGAAATCTAAAACAAGGTCAACTCAATGGACTAAAGAATATTGAAGTGTTTAGAGGCGTCGGTAAAGCCGTAAATTAACGGTTTGCCGACGCAGTTTTGTATCAATTGTGTTGCTTATTGAGACTCAACTAAATTTCTGTTTGTCCAAAGGTGCGTCTAAACTCATCAATAAGCTCATCCATTTCTTCCAAAGCCTGATTCACGTCAATTCTCAAAGTTCCCAGGTTTGGTTGTTCTAGGAGATTCAGTAAATACTCTCGTTGACTTTGAACTTTAGCTACTCGTTGTTTTATAGTTTGTGCATCCATTGTTATCTTCCTGTCTTGAACTCTCCTCTACTTTAATCTACGGTAAGCCGCCTTTTGAAGTGTAGCGCAAAGCAGCCTTTGAATCACCTATGATCTTCCCTAACTTGTTCGTGATCACCGATGATAGAAAAACTAAGGTACTAGGAATTCATCACGAACTAAAATCATGTTACGCCAATTTTCTTTGGGAACGCTAGGTATAACCATCGGCGGTATTTTAACTATCATCGGTTTTGCTGCCTACGCTGCTGACTATGCCACACTAAATCTTGCAGGTTTTTTTTACGGAATTCCTCTTCTACTAGGAGGACTTGCACTCAAAGCTAACGAACTTAAGCCTGTACCCTTCAGTGAACCTACGACGCCACAAGTGTTAGCACTGAGAAATCAGCAAGCAACTTCTACTCAAAATCAAATTCGCCTAGACATTACTCGATATTGCTACGGTCAAGACGGGCATTTAGATAAAGCGCTTTCATTTCTAAAGCTTGGTTCCACAGACAATGATATACCAGTTGTCACAGGGTTGCGAGAAACAGAAATCAATGGAGCTTATACTTTAATTTTGGAATTTGATTCGCCATTACTACCAATTGACGTATGGCAACAAAAGCAGGAAAAAATGACCAGTTTTTTTGGTCCTGGAGTAGAGGTAAAAGTGACACAGCCAGAACCAGAAAGAATTGAACTGGCGCTGATTACGAATAAAAAATAGTTATGATTAAGAAGAATGCAGAACGCAGAACTCAGTAATTAGAATATCCCCACAAGGAGAACCCTCTTGATTTGAGAAGGAAAACTTTCTTTTTCTCTCGCGTTTCAATTCGGGGGCACGCCTACCAATACTCAGGAACCAGAGTTCTTAATTCGTAACGAGAAAACGCGTTTAGTATTCTGACGAATGATTCTGATTCCTGAGTTCTTTCTTGGTCATTAGTTTTTAGTTGTTTACTAATGACTAATGACTCATCTTTACTTTTCTAGACGAACTGCGTACCATTGCAAATACTGCCCAGAACCAACATCCAACTCGCAACTCGTGTCGATTAAATATTTTGCTTGCGCCTCTGTTGAATCAAAAGAGCGTAAATCGAGTGGCAAATCCTCAAATTGAAATTTTTCTAAAATTCCCTTGAGCTTCTCTAACAACTCTGGAGCAGAAAGAATTTGTTCTGGTTGGTTCGTTTCTAAAAGAACAAAATAATCCTGCTGATACATTAATGAATCTGGCATATACAAACAAAATTTGATGAATTTTAGATATGTTTTTTTTAAGAAAAGATGTCTTTTATAACTTTTTATCTGTTTTGTAAAATGATTAGCATTTATACAATAATATAGCAGTCCTATTTGATTTGTGAAAAGAAAAAGCTCAGATACCCGACTTCGCCAAAGTTGTCGGGTATCTTGGTGTTCACCTGCCTCCTATGAGTGTTGTGTTCAATGCAAGGTGTTGGAGGGCGATCGCGCTTTTCTGCCCCTGAGTCCTATGCCTTCGGCACGGCTTCGCCGAACGGACACGCTGCGCGTTCGCCCTTGGCGTGCGCTTTGCGCTTACGCGATCGCATGACTGCGGGCACTTCGTTGCCATCGCCCTGTGTCGCTTGTGTTGCAAAGTGGATTTAGAAATCGAATGTTGTGCGAAGCACACCCACATACTGCGTATCATTTCTGCTGTTGTTTTCCGGGTTAAGAATTACCCACAAACCAGGAGTTACCGAAATGTTGTCGTTCAGTCGCCAGCGGTAGAATGCTTCGATGTGGTAAGCGTTGTCTTCTTCTTTACGGACATCGCTGCTAGACACGCGTGGTGGCACACCAAAGAGAATTCCCGGCAGGTTGCCTCTACCTCCCACATCCGGAAACGACACGCCGATCGCCCCAAACCACACATTGGCATTGTCACCCTTGTTTACCAAGAGGGAATCTGTTCCACCCGTACCATTGGAAATGTCACTCAAACCAGAGTTCTCAGCAGTTGCCCAAATATATCCACCCCAAGCATGGATTTGGAAATTCGGCGAAAAGCGATAGTATCCCTGCGCACCGACAATGTTGCCGGAAGTGGCAATGCGGTTCCCAAAGGGAGAGCCTGCTAAGGCGCTACCTGTGCCGCCTGTAAGACCAACGTTACCACCAGGGGTATAGCTATGGGAGTAAGCGATGCCAACCGCCCCTTGCTTGCCGTGATACACCAAGTGCGCTAGCGCATTGTAACCGCCATCAAATACCCCATTTTTTTCAAATGGAAGATTGGGGTTATCCGCCAAATAGCCCAGAGTCAAAATCAGGTCTTTATTGATGTTCCAATTAACAGCTGCACCACCGCCGCCTCGCCGGAAGAGGGGACTGTATTCCCCAAATAGTGAGGGAATCCCGTTTCCGTCATCTGCGATAGAGGCAGGAGTTACGGTTTCTGTGATGTCGGTGTAGCCGATGCCTGTGGGACCTACTACAAAGGAAACAGAATCGCTTACGGGAAAGAAGTAACGGACGTGGGGAATAGAGACATCGTTGTTGCTGTCAGTATCGAAGTTCAGTCGCGTCATCCCGGTGCCCGTCACTGAGGCAATCTGACTTGTGCCATTGGAATTCAAGAAGTTCCCGAACTCCAGACGGACTCGCAACAAATCTTTGCCTGTGAAGCTGCTTTCAAAGTTGAGACGACCTCGATCTGCAAAATAGGTTTGGGAGCGATCGCGATCGCCACCTACTCTGTTACCAAAGGTATCGCTAACGGCGGTGATAATTTGAGCATTCAATTTGGTCGTGGTAGAAAACTGCTGCTCCTCCAGTGTTGCTGTACGTGCCTCCAGGGTATCTATCCGCCCGCGCAGAGTTGCCAGTTCTGGCGCAAACTCCTGTTGCAATTTTTGCAGTGTTGCCAAATCTTCTTGCCTGACTAAATCAGTAGTACCCGCTGCAATCAATTCGTTGAGCCGATTTAAAGCCGCATTCAAACCGGCAGCAAACTCATAGCGAGTGAGCGATCGGTTTCCCCGGAATGTGCCATCAGAATAACCAGCAATGACACCATAACGCTCAACTAAAGACTGTAATGCTTGGTATGCCCAATCAGTAGGTTGCACATCTGATAACTGAGAAACAGAAGGTATTTGAGCCATTGCCTTATTGTTGACGGCGTTCTCTGACACCTTTGGGGAATTTGCCACTGGCATCAGGCTGGCAGAAATATCAGTTTGTCCTAAAAGATTGTCAGCTACAAGCTCTTTAGTGTTTGCATTAGTTGCAGAGTTAGAGTCAACTCTTTGGGCTAATTTAACGAAATTAGTATTTTGTTTATGAACAGTAATCGGGTTATTTACAACTTCAATTCTTCCATCAATGTCTTGAGCACATAACGTCTCAATACCAATTAAATTGATTGTCAGGCTTGCCACAATCAGTTGCATTATTTTATGCGTTTTTATCATTTTTTTAGCCTTGACTTAATAAGTCTTATCTTGTTTCTAATAGGACTTTTTAAAAAACTAGGCTCAAAATCGTCTCAATTTTAGAAGGGGCGAAGCTTTGATATCAATTTCGTCTATTGTCACGCTCGTTTGAGTCACTTTTGCCCCTGTTGACGCCTTTGCCTTATTTACAAAGGCTTTGAGGTTCCAGAAACTTCTAAAGTCCCACTAAACATTCACCGAGTAAATTACCACTTACACTCCAACAGAAAACTTCACCTTCAATGACTAGTTGGCAGTTACTGAAGATGAGGTTTACTATTGATTTCGCTTGGCAAAATCGCTGGAGAAATGACTATCCAGTGAAGCTATCAGCAAATTCGAGACTCAATAAATCTAGCTTGATTCCGTTACATTTCTTAATTTTTATTGTTATATTTTAAAGAGTTCTATTTGCTTTTCTACTTAAGATATAAAAAAAATTATATCTTATGAACATCTAACTTTAGAGTGATAGAAAACCGATTGTTTTTATATTTTATTTATATTAAACAAACGTTAGTATAGGTTGATTAAGACAAACCGTTAGTCAAAAAATTGGAGCAAGCGATAGGTTTACTTGCTATTTCCTACCATGTCATCTCCAATCACTTAAACGTGTAGACAATTGTCTATAACGTTACAAGCTGACAAGTGCATTTAACTTGCACTTTTTGTGGGCTAGATTCCTTACACCGAACAATTCCAGCAGGAAAATTAAATATTGGCTACTGATCTAGCCAAAAAACGATGGAGTTGTTGAGTGCAGGCTTATGGTACATAAGCAGGAAACCTGGCTCTCAAACTCCTGCCCTATATCAAGCTGTATAAGTAAGTCGGCGCAAATAATCATCACTGGTTTGTAGTAGCGCTTTAGCGCTGTTCGCGCAGCGTGGCGTCAGCCATAGCGCTACTACGAGCCAAATACAGAGATTTTACTTTTCTTTACATAGTTTGGTTTTTTCTTGCCGACTTACTTATAGCGGGCGGCATTGCTGCCAAGATTCTACCCCTCATCCAGCAAGGGAATTTCATGGAAGCATTCCTGCAGAAAGGGCAGATGAATTCTCTACTTAAGCAGATTCCTGTTCATCTGATCTGAAATCGAGAAGTTGAACTCATCCGAGTTGCTGTGTGTGCTGACCAACTAACCTCTAGCTAAAACGTCTTGAGGATGAGCTCAAAGAGCGAGTGCCTGTCCTTTAGGACTTACGGGGACGCTGCTTTGTGCAATTCGTTAGCTCCTCCCGAATGAGGCACGGGACACGCACTCGCGTTCGTGCCACCCTGAATCTTAGCTCAGTCTCAAGCCAGTCTAGTAAAGATTCTTACCATATCTACCAGATATAACCATGTCCTCCACTACTACTCGTCGTAAATCCAACACCTTCTATGTCATCCTGATTGCTGGTGCTGCCGCTCTTGGGGGTTTTTTGTTTGGTTTTGACACTGCTGTAATCAACGGTGCGGTTGCTGCTCTGTCCAAAGCCTTTAACGCCAACAGTGTACTGACTGGTCTTGCTGTGTCCCTGGCTTTGTTGGGGTCTGCGGTAGGAGCCTTTTATGCCGGGAAAATCGCAGACCGTTATGGTCGAGTCAAGGCAATGGTGGTAGCTTCGGTGTTATTTACCATCAGTGGCATTGGCTCTGGGATTGCTTTCGGAATCTGGGATTTTATCTTTTGGCGAGTATTGGGTGGGCTTGCAGTCGGCGCTGCTAGCGTCATCGCGCCAGCTTACATTGCCGAGTGTTCTCCCACCCATTTACGAGGAAGGTTGGGATCTCTCCAGCAACTAGCGATTGTGGTTGGTATTTTCATTGCACTGCTATGCGACTACTTTATCGCTGTATCAGCAGGTTCAGCTGAGTCGCCATTTTTGTTTGGAATAGCCGCTTGGCGGTGGATGTTTTGGACGGAAATCCCTCCAGCTGTGCTTTACGGGATGGCAGCTTTAATGATTCCCGAATCGCCCCGGTACTTGGTTGCCCAAGGACGGGAGCCAGAAGCTACTAACGTTCTGACCAAGATTTTGGGAGGTGACGTGCGCTCAAAAATCGAAGAAATTCGGCAAACAGTTATGCGAGAGCGCGAGCCTAGGTTTTCTGACCTCTTAGGGAGAAATGGCGGACTCCTGCGTATTGTTTGGATAGGAATAGGCTTATCTGTACTCCAGCAATTGGTTGGTATTAATGTAATCTTCTACTACAGCAGTATTTTGTGGCGCGCAGTCGGGTTTTCAGAACAAAATTCCCTAACAATCACGGTGATCACAGGAGCCGTAAACATTATTACTACGCTAGTGGCGATCGCCTTCGTGGATAAATTTGGTCGCAAGCCGTTGCTCATTCTAGGGTCAATCGGCATGACTTTGACCTTGGGGACGTTGGCTTCTCTTTTTGGAACCGCTCAACTCGATGCTGCTGGCAACCCTACTTTGAGCGGTTCAGCGGGTATTGTGGCTCTCCTCGCAGCCAACCTCTATGTGTTTTGCTTCGGTTTTTCCTGGGGACCAGTGGTCTGGGTGCTGTTAGGAGAAATGTTCAATAACAAGATCCGAGCTGCTGCACTTTCAGTCGCTGCTGCAATGCAATGGGTTGCGAATTTCGTCGTTTCCACGACATTTCCTCCCATACTGCAATATTTTGGGCTAGGTGCTGCTTATGGTCTGTATACAACGGCGGCGGCTATCTCGTTGTTTTTCGTTCTCTTTTTTATTAAGGAAACCAAAGGAATTGAGTTAGAAGATATGTGATTCGCATCGAACTTGTGGGACTTCGTAAAAAGCTGGGACGAAATAAGTCTAAAGATAAAGCAGTATATAACACTCACTCCTAATGCGTGGCAAACATTAGACAAGATTGCGGAATGTGAGTTCCATCTGTGTCCATCTGTGTCCATCTGTGGTTAATTATTCTTTTTTTTGGAATGAATGCAAGAAGTCTATTACAGTAAGTGAGCGTGAACTCATTAAGCGCTGGGCGAGGGAGTGACAAGAACTGGGACACCCTCAGTGGAGAATCTCCCAGTTCTTGTCCGCCATGAATCCCACACTCCCCAAAGCGGGTGAGATGTGGAGCTTCTAGCAAGCTAGCTAAAGTTCTGGTAATCTCTGATCAAAAGCCGATGGCGGGATTTGAACCCGCGACCGCTCGATTACGAATCGAGTGCTCTACCACTGAGCCACATCGGCAGACATTAAAAGATAATAGCTCATGACACAACCAAATAGCAAAAATCGTATGAAATCAGAACAATATGCCCGTCTTAAGGCAGAAATAGCAGCCCCCTATCGTGGCTTACGGCAATTTATCTACATTGCTTGTGGTGCTTCTGGCTTTATCGGCGCACTCATCTTTTTTTCTCAGCTACTTGCAGGACGCGATGTTGACAGCGCTTTGCCTAACTTGGCACTTCAAATAGGAATTATCACTTTAATGGTTTTTCTTTGGCGTTGGGAGCAGCGCAGACAACGACGCCCCTAAAGCCCTTTCAGAAAAATCAATTACAAGCTTTTGCGATGGTGCAAAGCGTCCGCTGAGTCCTCCGGTGCCGCCAGGCTTACGCGATGGGATCTTATGCCTTTAGAGAAGTAAGCTAATAAAAATACTGTTATCCCCATCATACCAAAGTTCCAGTAAGTCGTAGTTAGAGCGGTTGTGCCGATAATAAGCAAGCAAAATAAGCTGTATTTAACCTTCATTCGTACTTACTTTTTCTATTTTTCTAAACAAAAGATTCAAGCTTTTTCCACCAAAGGTCTGCGTTTGGAAACTAAGAAATGAAAATTAATGGCTGAGACACTTGCAGATAGGAAGTGCATAATTGACTTTAAAAAACAATACCTAAGATAGGCTCGGGTTTTGATTTAGCTCACTGACAAGACGTTTTGGAGAACTTTCGTGCATATCCACAAGTTAAAAAGAGAAGTACTCTTGGCTCAGCCTAATTTTACTTATTCCTACCTCTCTTCTCTATCAGCCTTAAGCTCACGCACGCATTCTTGTGCAACACCCACAACAAGTCCCAAACTGGCACCAATTAAGGTATATCTATTGTGCAAGTCTTGGTAGTACTGACCTTCAAATTTAAGTTGATTAAAGCCACGCTGACCAATTTGAGCAGCAGCTAAACCGATAACTGCGCCAATTAGACCAGTCATAACACCTGAGAAGATGATTAACCTGATATTCATAGAACAGTAAATACTAAACAGTGAACAGTTAGCAGTTATCAGTTAACAGTCAACACGTGGTTGTTTACCCATAACTGATAACTGATAAGAGGACTAGTGGTGCAAGAAGAAAGAGTAAAACAGAAAGGCAACAGTGATCGTAAACAAAATGTGGTTTATCCAATCGTCTAAATTCCATTTTTTGAACATCTGTGTTACCTCTATAGACAAACGTTAATCTTCTTCTACCCCATGACATTATTCTACATTCAAGGCTTTTTCTGGAACTGGTAACTTTACAGTTAATAATGTTAATAATGTCGAAGTCGCATGACCGATTTCAGCCAATATGAAAAAAGAACAGCCTGAGTGCTCAACCCAGGCTGCGTGACGAACTCAACACCTCACTCCTCTTGTGGACTAGCTTGAAATGTAGAGAGAGCTTGTTCCTTGTCCTGCTGAGACTGTGGATGCTGTGTCGAGGTGGGCTTGCCAGGTTTACCCGGTTTCAAGAAGCCCTCTTCTAGGTTCTTAATCACGACATACAGCACTGGAACTAAAAACAAACTTAAAATTGTCGAAATCAGATAACCACCAAACAGCGCTGTTCCCAAAGACCAACGGCTGATTGCCCCAGCGCCAGAAGCTATCACCAAAGGCCAGAAACCGACTAAACCAGCAAAAGCAGTCATGAGAATTGGTCGCAAGCGTTCCTCACAAGCGCGGATTGCAGCCCTAGTAGCATTCATCCCTAACGCTGCGGACTGGTTAGCAAATTCCACAATCAGAATCGCGTTCTTACTTGCTAGACCAATCAGCATCACCAGCGCGACTTGGGCATAGATGTTATTGTTAAGCGTCGGCCAAACACCACCTTGCTGGAAAACATTGGCGCGGAACACGACTGCACCAAGTGCGCCTAAGATTGCCAGAGGTACAGTAATCATGATGATCGTGGGATCGATGTAGCTTTCGTACTGCGCCGCTAACACCAAGAAGACCATGACAAAGGCTAAGCCAAAAATAATCGGTGCAGCACCGCCAGAGGACCTTTCCTGAAAGGCGGTTCCTGTCCAGGCAAAGCCAAATCCTGGTTGCAAAACTTCGTTGGCAACCGCTTCCATTGCTTGAATTGCCTGTCCGGTACTATAGCCTGGTGCTGGACCTCCTTGAATTTTGATTGAGGGATAGACGTTGAAGTGAGTGATGACAGGCGGATAGGTAAATCTTTCCATTTGCACCACAGAACTCAGTTGGACGAGATTGCCATCCTGGGAGCGTACGTATAAACGACCGAGGTCTTCAGGATTGGAGCGCACTGTCCCCTCTGCTTGGGCGTAAACGCGATACAGCCGTCCACCAAGCACGTATTGGTTGACATAGCTTGCACCGAGGTAGGTCTGCATGGTGCTGAAAATATCACTGACCCGGATGTTTTGTGCCTTGGCTTGGTTGCGGTCGATGGAGATTTGCATCATCGGGGTATCAAAGGTGAATTGGGTAAAGACACCTCCGAGTTCCGGTCGCTTTTGAGCCGCTGCGATCACGTTTCGGGTATTCTCGATCAGCGCTTGTATGGGCAGGGCTTGTCTGTTTTGGATATACATCTCGAAGCCACCTGTACTACCCAAACCATCCACGGGTGGGGCATTGACAGCGATCGCTACTGCTCCCGGAATTTTTTCGCGCAACCCTTTATTAATTTTTTTGAGAATGCCAAAGACGGAATGCTCAGCACCATGACGCTCTTCCCAACTTTTTAGCTTGACGAAAAACAGTGTCTTGTTGCTAGCGTTCCCCTCAAAACCAAAACCAGCGTTACCGACAACATGCTCAACTTCAGGCAGTGGCAGCACCACTTCCTCAGTAATTTTCTTAACCAGATCAACGCTGTAGTTGAGAGATACACCTGGTGGCGCTTCGACAATCGCAAAGAAATAGCCTTGGTCTTCTTCGGGGATAAATCCCTGGGGAGTTGTCTGGTAAATCCAACCTGTTGCTACTAAACCCGCAACAAACACTGGAATCACCAGCCAGCGAATCCGGATCAGGAATTCCACAATTTTGACGTATCCCCCCTTGAACCAATCAAACACCCGGTTAAACCAGCGGAAAAACAAGCCCAAGGGACCGTGGACTTCCTGCTGTCGCCGCATGATGATGGCTGACATACTCGGAGAGAAGCTGAGGGCGTTGAAAGTCGAAATGGCAATGGAGAAAGCGATAATCAGGGCGAATTGCTTGTAAACGATACCAGTTGTGCCAGGAAAGAAGGTCACGGGGATAAATACTGCCATCAGTACCACAGATGTGGCGATGATTGCCCCGGTGAGTTCCTGCATTGCATCTAGGGCGGCTTGCATTGGTTTCATGCCCTGCTCAAGTTTGGCAGCGATCGCCTCCACCACGACAATCCCATCATCCACCACCAGACCTGTTGCCAGGATGATCCCGAATATTGTTAACTGATTTAAGGTAAACCCAAGCACATACGCAATTGCGATCGCTCCAATCAGCGATACGGGGATCGCAAGCGAGGGAATGATGGTCGTCCGCCAGTCTTGTAAAAAGATGAAGATGACGAGGAACACCAGCGCGATCGCCTCCGTCAGGGTTTTGAAGGCTTCATCGAGAGAAGCTCCTACGAACAAAGTATTATCTAAGCCGATCGTCGCCTTTAATCCTGGCGGAAAATTGGGTTGCAACTCCGCCATTTTTGCTCTGATGGCGTTTGCCGTATTCCAGGCATTCGTGCCGGGCAGTTGGTAGGCTAACAAAATGACTGCTGGTGAACCGTCAAATAGCGTCGTTGCGCTATAGTTTTCCGCCCCAACTTCGGCGCGACCGACATCTTTTAACCTGATCAGCGTGCCATCCTTGCCTGTTTGCACCACGATGTCTTCCGCTTCTGCGGGAGTGGTAAACCGACCGTTGGCTCGCAGAGCAATTTCATACTGCTGATCGGTTGGGGTAGGCTGCTGACCAATTCTCCCCGCACCAACTTGAATATTCTGTTCCGAAATGGCATTAAGCGCATCCTGTGCCGTCAAATTTCTGGCAGCCAAGGCATCGGGATCGAGCCAGATACGCATAGCATATTTCCGTTCCCCGACAATTCTGATCGAACCTACGCCCTCGATCCGTTTGATTTCATCAAAAATTTGTCGGTCAACGTAGTTACTTAGGAAGACGTTATCGTAAATAAATTTACCATTTTGGTCTTTTTCTGAATAAAAAGCATAAGCCAGAGTAATCGTTGGAGACTGCTTCTGGGTTGTCACACCAATGCGGTTGACTTCCTCAGGTAAGCTGGCTTCGGCGATCGCCACGTTATTTTGCACGAGGACTTGTGCCGTATTCCTATCCGTGTCCGTGGGAAAGGAAACGTTAATTGTGGTGTTGCCATCATTCGTCGTCTGCGAGGACATATACACCACCCGCTCCGTGCCGTTGATTTCCCGCTCTAGCACGGTGGTGACGTTTTCTTCTGCGGTTTTGGCATCAGTTCCGAGATAATTAGCAGTGACGCTCACCTGCTTGAGAGCCATTTCTGGTAGCTTATCTAAGGGGAGGAGGGGAATACAGATTCCTCCGACCAAGAGAATAAGTACAGTACAAACTGTCGTGAAGACAGGTCGTTTAATGAAAATATCCGCAATACTTAGGAGCATAGCCTAGGAGTGATAAGGATCAAGTTGAGAGTGCGATAAATAGCTATTGACCACTCGCTGCGCTCAAACTCAAAATTCTAAATTTAAATAATTTTTTGAATTTTGAATGAGCGAATTTTGAATTTTGAATTCCCCGCATGGTGATCTAAGACTCAGGTTGAATCGGAGAACCATCTTTGAGAATCTGAATTCGCGTCACTGCAATTTCATCGCCTGGCTTGACTCCATCAATTACCTGGTAGCTTTGACCTTGGATGGGTCCCAGCTTCACTGGCTGACGCCGCACAGTCTGTTTTGACCCTGTTTTCTGAGCTACAAAGACAAAGTCCTGCGCCCCGACAGGAGGAGGTACAGCAACTGTGGGAAGCAAAACACCTGGACGTTCGCTCCAAATGACTCGTGCGCGGACAAACTGCCCCTCGCGTAAGCTGCCCCCCTTGTTGGAAAAGCGAGCTTTGGTTAAGACCGCTTGGGCACCCGTGTCTACTTCTGGGGAGATAAAATTGATATTTCCGGTAATCAAGCGTTTTTTGGTATTGGGATCAATGAGTTCGACTGGCAGCCCGCGTCGCAGTTGTGAAAAGTACTTGTTCGGAATAGAGATTCGCAGGTAAAGATTATCGTTTTGGGTAATAGTCGTTAGGGTTTGACCAGTATTAACGTAGTCTCCCACCTTAAGCGGAAAGTCACCCACCTCTCCAGTAATTGGTGCCAGCACGCGTTTAAATTGGAAAGACACGCGAGCACCCGCTGTATCTGCCTCAGCCTGTCGGACGTTAGCTTCTGCTTGTTTTAAGCTGGCTTTGGCAGCTTGTACCTGTTCCTCAGTAGCATGCAGCGTTGCGATCGCCGTGTTTAGGTCTCTCTGGGCAATGTCTAACTGCTGTTTTGCTTGTGCCCCAGCAGATACCAGTTGCTGCGCCCTTTGGAACTGAAGTTTTTGAAGTTCTACGTTTGCCGCATCCCTCAGCCGTTGTGCTTCTTGTGCTTTCACTTGCGCCTGTGCCGTTCCATAAGCAGATTTGGCTGAGTTAACTCTAGCAATGGCGCTATTCAATTCCGGACCGGTGCGATCAGGACGGAGCAGCACAATTGGCGTTCCTTGCTGCACTCGATCTCCTGATGAGACGGGAATCGACTCTATCCGACCTTGGATCTCCGGTTGCAGTGAGACTCTCTGTTGAGCTTCCAACCTACCCACGAACTCTGTGACGTCTTGCACTGTGGTAGACTTCAATAACTGCAACTTGACCGGAGTTGGTGGCGGTTCGCTAGCTGTGGCAGTGGGTTTGCTCTTACCGCAGGCGCTGGTGAAAAAAGAAGCTAGAAGCGCTGGAAATAATAATTTACTTGCGAGTAAGACATCAGCTTTTTTAAACATATTTTTAACCTCAAAAGAATTTAACTGAGGTGAAGGCAAAAATGGGTACTTCTTGCAACTATGCGTGAATTCTGAATGTTTAAGTTTTGCTCTTCTCGAACTTTGGTTGCCCAATTGCTTGGATGGCAACAAGGTTTCCTCTAGTTTAAAGACTACAGACAAGCAGACGATTAAAGAAATAATTCGTCATTTTTGAACCAAAGGGAGAATTCCACCACCGTGAAGGATGACAGCCAACCGGTGCAGCCAATGTGTAATCTAGGTCATCGCACTTTAGCCATTTCCCGTCCACCCGCCAGCCTACAACCTCGCCGAATTTTTCAATCACTGTATTATCTTGATTAATGGTGGTATCGAACGAACCACCAACACTTTGATATGTCTGTATTTGTACACTGAAACCAAAGCGACCCTGGCTATATTTTGTCCATAAACCGTCAATCACCCGGAGTTCATCGCAGGGAAACTCCCTCATATCATCCGGAGTGATGGCTGCCAAGTCCGGCTCTTTTGTGATTGTTTGGATGACCCGAATCGTTTCCCAGTCTGCTTCTCGCAGGTTTCCTGCTGCTAACAAATCCTGCAGCTTTTTGTATTTGTGGATATCGGCAACCAGTAGGAAATTGTCCTCTGACTTAGCAATGCGCGAGCTGAGATTTGATAAGAGCTGATTTAATTGTTGTAGCTGCACCTCAATCGCACTTAAACGAGTCGTGACTTCAGATTCATGCACTTCATTAGACATTGAATTCCTCACAAAAAAGGGGTATTTTCAATTTGATTTATAAATAGCTAAATTACATTGCTTGATAGGTAGCGTTATTATAACGGCAAGATTTGATAATACCGAGTTTTTTAATTGCGTTCGTTCCAAAGGGGCGCGAGAAAAGCGCGATTGGCAATGCCTGTGCCCCGAATCGCGATCGCCATGCAGGGCAGATCCTGCGGAGCATCGCCTTCTGATGATTGGGTACCAGTAGACAAGATTGCATGAATCAAGAAAAGAAGGCTCCCTTGCGTTGAGTAAACCAGCAAACAAATTGCATCGCCAGCCAAATCGTTTTCTCCGATGACGATAGCGCTGTGCCAAGATGTAAAAAATCTTCACACCAGCGGTTTATGTGTTTCCTAACAGGTATTTTTATCTAGTTGTTTCTATCTTCACACTATTCGTGCAAGAGGTCTATTGTTAAACAGCGCTTTAATGTTACGACAACCTCCTTAAGGGGAGAATCAGCAGAAGCCAAAGCAGGTGGCACAGTCGGTTGATGCGCAAAAGAGTATTCATCTTTGATGACCAAGGCTGGTCGAGCAACTGTCAGCCAGAAATTTTAGCAACTGTGACTGCTAATCAGGTTTACAGGCTAGGAACGGGAACTTTGTCTTTCCACACCCTAATCACAATAAAGTAGAGGTTTGGCATGTCATTGTCTTGTCCATTCTTGTGGTTCTTGTCACATTCTTGCTATTTCTTAAGGGAGATTTTGGGTATGACTCTTGTGAGGTGTAGCCCTACCTTATTTGCTGAAGACCAGTTGAGCGAGTGAAAGCTTTCCTTGTTTAGCTTCCATCAAGTTCTCAGGTTTAACTAGACAAGATCGTCATTTTTAGCAGTAAGTTAAAATCTGATTCAGCCGTTTCGATGCTCTTCACATCCTGTTTCTTCCCTCAATGCGTAAGTCCTACAATAGTCTGGGTGAAGTGGATGGCAAAAATCAATCAAGCGAAGGTATAACTTTTTCAAGGGTGTACTAGAAGACACACTTGCAAGTGTGGTTGTGTTCTGCAACGTGACCATGCTGCCGCAATCAATATACTTCGTAAGGGCGTCGCACTTGTGGCGGCTGTGGCAGGCGGAAAGTACGCCCTCCGACTAACGTTCACGATTTAAGATAACCAATGAAGCCTGCCCTCTGCCCAGGAAGAACCCCGTAAAAGAAAAGATTGCTACCTCTGGGCAAGGGGGATCTTGCCTTCTAAACGGAAGGCAAGAAACGCGCTTAGGAGTTGGAACCCCTATTGAGCTTGGAGCAATCCTGGTTGAACAAGTTCCGACCTTGAGCCTAGAATCCCATCCGATGAACGCGGTGGGAGTGTCAATAAGATTGGTTTTGTATGTACATATAACTAATAAAATTAATATTTGTTCATTTTATGAAATATATAGAGATAAAAAATAAAAAAAATATTAGGAAATCTGAAATGAGCGCGAATTTACTGAGAAACTATATATTGTTCAAACGGGGTCAGCTTATATAAAGACCCTGATTATAAGCCTCAAACATTTAAAAGGGGTCAAACTATAAATTTAAAGACCCCAATGGAGCGTGAAAATCATAATATACCAAGCGCCAGACTCACAACTTGTCAGTCATGGCGCTTTTAACTTTTTAATTAAGGTATTCTTACCAAATACGGTGAAGGAATGGCTTGGGCGGTCCCTTTACTAACCAGTGCTTGGTAAACAAAGGCAGCAACTTCTGCCCTAGTTGCCTGACGATTGGGATTTAATTGCCCAACTGCGGGGTAATTTACCACGAGTTGCCGTGCAGTGGCTGCTGCTACTGAATTTGTAGCATAGTTGGGAATCTGGGAAGCATCGCTGTATACGGAAAGGACATTCTGAGTATTCGCAGATAAACCCAAACCGCTTGCTAAGGAGACTAGTACCTGCACTCGCGGAATTTGTTGCTCTGGTTTAAAGGTTTTGTCAGGATACCCAGAAACAAAGCCACCTTGGTAGGCAGATTGAATCACCTGGAAACCCCAAAAATTGCGGGTGACATCATTGAAGTTAATGGCTTGGCGTTGGGCTGCTGGTGCAAAGGCTTTGCTCACAATGGCAGCAAATTGGGCACGGGTGACAGGTTCATTCGGTTTAAAAGTCCCATCGGGAAATCCAGCAATAATATTCTTAGAGGCTAGAGCTTCGATGTAGCTTTTTGCCCAATAATTTGCTGCCACATCTTTAAAGGCAACTGGACCGCCTGCTGGTGGTTCAACAGTGGCGGCAACAAATTCGACTTGACCAAGTATGCGCTTCGGGTCAATATCATTGCCAATAGCGACAATAGTATTATTCCCCTTGCTGTTGTTCACGTCGTGGCGAGTGTTACTGCGGATCAAGTTACCGCCGGGATTTTCAGCGGTCCCAAGGTCAGGTGAAGCATTAGTAATCACGACTATGCCATCGCGCTTGTTCTTTTGAATGACATTCTTACGCAGTACAGGCTTAGCTGATTCGGAGATAAACAGACCATCTTGGTTTTCGATGATCTGGTTTCCTTCTACTAGGGGTGTAGAAGTACCACCTATTGCCAAACCAAAACCAGTATCCTGAAACAAATTATTCCGAATTTGTCCTTGGGCAGATTTAGCTACTGAAATCCCGTTGCCTTTGTTTTGAACAAAAACACTATTTTCAATTTTGGGATTACCTTTACCCGTGACAAAAATACCTTCTCGTATACTGTTGGTAAACGTACTATTTATAATTGTGGGATTAGTTGATTCCACCCATATACCAGTGCCACGGTTTTCTGGGTTGGTGACTGTTACTCCTGTGATAACGGTATCGTTATCGGCACGAATAGTCATATTTTGGCGGGCAAAAGTGGGACTAATGTAAATGCCACTACCTGTAATCAATACTGCCTGACCTTTGGTCGATTCGTCACCCCGTAACGTCACACCTTGTTTTATAAAAAGTGGGAAGGTTTCTCCACTTTCTTGGTTATAAGTACCAGGAGCCAGTTGGACAACTGTACCCGGTTGAGCCTGATTAAGAGCGTAGGTGATCGTTTTGTATGGCGTTGCTTCCGCGTTACCGGCACCAGCACTGTCTGTACCAGTTTGTGGATTTACGTAAATAACGCTTGCAGTTGCGGGAGCTTGCGGCGTAACAGTTTGGGCAATAGCTTTGGTGTGGATAGCACCAGCATTGACCTGTGAACCTGGTAGCATAAACCCACCAGAAACCACTAACAAAGCGGTTAATCCTGCAGGCATTGTGAGAAGGCGTCTACCAGTTTGAATGCGAAAATTTTTCTTTTGTGGAGTACCAAATCCCTGATGTGTCATCTTATCTGTGATGTGCTGAAATAGTGTTAGTTGAATAAGGTGTCAATAACAGCAGGCGTTGCTGTAAAACTCATGCAAACTATAGCCGAAGACCAGTAGATTGGGATCTGGGTTCCCTATGTAAAAAACAGAATTTCTTACACTCATTCACATTTAGTTTGCATATTGAGGTGGGTTTGAGGGTGTAGCGTGTAGGCGATTGCGCGGAGCGCAGTGCCCTCGTGCCCAATCGCGATTCGGGGCAGTGGCAGAGCCAATCGCACTTTTGGGATATTTGATGCTTCCCTAACCCAAGATCCCGTACCCTCAACCCTTTCTTCTACACTCAAGACCCTTCATCCGTACACAACTGAAAAACAAACCCAGTTTCTTTAAGAAGAAACTGGGTTTGTGGAAGTTATATAAAGCTGCAACTTATTGCAGTCAAATGTCGTCTAAACAAAAGAAAACTATTACCGAAATTAACGTAATGCGCTATCGATTGTTGTCACTACGTCGCGCGTTATTTTTAGTAATTACTATCTGTCTTCTACTCTCTAGTATTCCTGTCAAGTGATTCACACACCTTCCCAGAAAGCAAACCGACAAGCTTTACGCTCCTTTGTTGGTACTTTCTGCTAACGTTGATAAGGAAATGACACTAATAGAAATTATGCAAAATTACCCTACTTCAGCAGTTGAAGTTGACGGGGAACGTTTGGAAAGTGCCTATCGTCAACTGGCTCGCTTACAAGGAAACCTACAAGATTTGCTTGGTTTTTAGTTATTAGTCTTACTTAAGCGATTTGTCTTTTGTTCTGACTAATAACTAATATGCTAATGTTTCTAATGTTTCTCGCAAATACCGCTGTACCTGTTCGTCAAGGCGAAGCTTCTGAAATTGAGCATCGCGTTCTAATAGCCAGCGCTGGAAACCGGAACTAGCTGCGATCGCGCACTTTAAGCTATTCCAATTTTCAGTATTACCAGTAAATGGGGTATCGCTAGAAGCTTTAATTCCAGCCATAGTTCCTTGTTCCTCAGTTTCAAAGGTCAATATATGAAGCAAACTTTAAAGAAGCCGCTCCTCTTTGAGCGTAAAATGCTACTCATTTTTCCAGGGTAAACTTCTATGGCTGCAAATTCTGTCTCATTAGTCACTAAAACTTGCGCCTACTCACGGAAATTTCACATATACTTCACAATATACAGATAAATTGTAGCAAAAAAGCTTAAATCAACTAAAAGCTAGGCTAAACCTAGCTCCTATGGAATCAACTAAATAACACTTATGAGTAATGGTTAAGCTTGCTCTTGATACCACCACAGTTGAGGTCTTGATACTGCTGCCATATGAGCAGCACGCATTTTTAATTTTTATTACCTAAACAAAAAATTTTTTACTGTTTTATGACTTAAACAAAAAATTTTTTACTGTTTGTTTATTAATCAGATTTTTTTAAACCAACGAACGCAATAGCAAATATTTGCACAAGGTAGCGCCAACAGGAAAGGGTACAGGGTATTAGGAGGGGGACAGAGTGCAGGGAAGTAAAACTTATCTATCACCTGTCACCTGTCACCTATCACCTGTCACCTATCACCTTTCATTAACTCCCTGTCTAGTAGATGAAAGAGTACGGCGCTTGGTCACCATCTGGAAGCCTTCGATGATGTCACCTTCAGCCCATTCATTGTATTTGTCAATGCCGATACCGCATTCGTAACCTGAGTTAACTTCGCGGACGTCTTCTTTCATTCGCTTGAGCGAGTCAAGGACGCCTTCATAGATCACCTTACCGTTACGACGCACTCGCACTTTGCAGTTGCGGGTGAGTTTGCCAGACTGCACGTAACAACCGGCAACAGAACCACGACCAACTGGGAAGACAGCACGCACTTCGGCTTGACCCAAGTGTTCTTCCGCCAACTCTGGCTCCAATAGACCTTCCAAGGCTCCTTGGATATCTTCTATAAGTTTGTAGATGATGTTGTATTCCCGCACATCTACACCAGCCTCATCGGCGGCTTGTCTTGCGCCACTAGCGTAAGTGGTGTTAAAGCCAACAATGACGGCTCCACTAGCTGCAGCTAAGTCGATATCGGTTTGGGTAATTTCACCAGCAGTTGCCATCAACAAGCGGATTTGTACCTCGTTTTGGGGAATTTGCCGCAGCGATCCCACAATGGCTTCTACGGAACCTTGTACGTCTCCTTTCAAGATCAGGTTGAGTTCTTTCAACTCGCCTTCTTGAGCTTGAGCCGAGATACTTGTCAAGGTAATGCGTCCCTGCATGAGGCGGGATTGACGCTGTTTATCGGCGCGATCGGAAGCAATTGACCGTGCTTGTTTTTCGTTGCTGAAGACCTCGAATTCATCGCCTGCTGCTGGTACATCACTTAAGCCCAACACCTCAACAGCGAATGAGGGAGTAGCCGCGTCGACTCTTTTACCTCTATCATCCACCATTGCCCGGACTTTACCGAACGCTGAGCCCGCTACCAACAAATCACCAACGTGTAGGCTACCATTCTGAATCAGCAGGGTCGCAACTGGTCCCTTTGCCTTATCCAGGTGAGCTTCAATCACGGTTCCTTTCGCGAGTCGGTCTGGGTTGGCAGAAAGTTCTTCTATTTCTGCTACCAAGAGAATCATCTCTAGGAGTGTATCGAGGTTTTCACCCTTAATGGCGCTAACGGGAACCATAATGGTGTCGCCACCCCACTCTTCTGGCACCAGAGCGTATTCCGTTAATTCTTGCTTCACACGGTCAGGCTGTGCTTCTGGTTTGTCAACTTTATTGATGGCAACCACGATAGGAACTTCAGCCGCTTTGGCGTGGCTAATCGCTTCAACGGTCTGAGGACGGACGCCATCATCGGCAGCGACAACCAAAATAGCAATGTCGGTCACTCGCGCTCCACGCGCCCGCATAGCTGTAAAGGCTTCGTGACCAGGGGTATCCAAGAATACTACTTGTTGAACCTTGCCATCGTGTTCCACATCTACGTGGTAAGCTCCGATGTGCTGAGTAATACCACCTGCTTCGCCAGATGCCACTTTTGTTTTGCGAATCGAGTCAAGCAGCGTCGTTTTTCCGTGGTCTACGTGACCCATAATTGTCACAACTGGCGGACGGCGATGGAGGTATTCCAGGTCTGCCACGTCTATCATTTCGGTGACTTTGCGGGCTTCTGCTTCTCGTTCGACGGTTTCGACTGGTATTTCCAACTCGTTGGCTACCAAGGTAATTGTGGGAATATCCAAATTTTGGGTGATACTCACCGCCATACCTTTCATGAACAGGATTTTCACAATCTCTGTGTCCGCCATCGCCAAGGCTTCAGCCAGTTCTTGCACTGTCATCGGACCTGTGACTTCCAGTATTTCTGGACGATCGGGCTTTTGTTCCGTTTCGCGGCGACGGTTTTGGTTTTGCTCGCGAGAGGAAGGCGGCTTTTTACCTTTAGCAACTGGCGCGACAGCTGTGGCTGCTACAGGTTGTGTTGGCTTGGCTGCCTTGGGTTTGGGCGGACGGGCGATCGAGAGGCTGACTTGGATGGTCGCTGGTATGTCCAGTCCCTCTTCTTCTAGTAAATCTTCGTCCTCAAACTCATCAACTATCGGCTTGAGACGTTTGCCTTTAGCGGCTACCTTAGCCTTAGCTGACTCTTTAATTTCATCTATTTCTTCTTCCTGCCACTTCTTACCGCCTTTATTAATTTGACGTGGCGGTGTTGGGCGCTTGAGTTCAAGGACTTCATCAGTCGTAGTCGTCGTTACTGCATCATCGTCTTCCTCCTCTTGCCCTGCCTGCGGTTTGGTCGGTGAGACGACCCGCATCGGTTTTGGAGGAGTCGCAATCAGCGATGCACCCGCAGCTACTGGCTGTTCACCAGAACGTACTACTGGTCTTGTGGGTCGTTGCGAGTCTCCCACTATTGCAGGTGCAGAAGGTCTATTCCCCCTTGGCTCAGGTCTACCCGGCGATGGACTAGAACGCACAGGTTTTTCAGGTTTTGCCGATGGAGCAGTCTGTGCTTCCCCTGTTGTCGGTTTGTTGACCTTTTGCGGCTTAACTTGGTCGCGATCGCGTTTGAGGACCGGTTTTTCGCTGACCGTCGGTTGGGGATCATCTGCTGGAGGGTTCGTGTCGTCCACACCAGCAGGTCTTGTCGGCGGGGCAGACAGTTGCGGTTTTGGGGGTCTTTCCGCTTTTGGTTTTGGTACTGCTACTTTTTCTGGTTTTTCCGCTGCGACTTTTTCAACCGGCTGATTTGTACTGCGTGCTTTGTCTTTATCCGCGTCTGTCACAGCACTTTGTTGAGGTGTGGTCTCAGACTGATTCCGGGGTACAGGTCGAATTGGTGCCGTCGGCTTCATTGGTGAGACTGGGGTAGCGAAGGGATTAGGGGGTGAAGGAGGATTAACTTCAGAAGCAGCTTGTATATTGGTAGCAACCGACGCCTCTGGGGCGTTAGAGATGGGGTTTTTCAAAACTTTAGGTTTGCGAATCTCCAAAATTTGTTGTTTATTAGGTGCAGCTGGTCGGTTACGTCCACCATCTTGTGATGAATTTGGTCTATGGCTGTTTGCGCCATTATCCCTTTGCGACGTCACGCTTGTCGCCGCAACTTTTTCTGCTTGAGTCCGAATGCGTTCTGCCTCGGATTCTGTAATCGTGCTGCTATGACTTTTGACCGCAATATTGAGCTGGTCGCAAATTGCTAATAGCTCTTTGTTATCCAAATTCAATTCCTTTGATAATTCGTAAATTCTAACTTTGCCGTTGTTCATCCACTCTTCCCCTTTAATTTACAGTTTTAGCGGATGGTTGCCTGGTTGGCGACATCTCCATCCTTCGATTACTGTGTTAGGTTGCCGTTTCTGATGAATGCCGGTGTGCCTCCATTCAGGAAAGAGAGATGTTTCGGGTTATTGCTTGCATCCCCACCAGAAAAGATGGTTGACGCCGTGCGCTTGAGCGCTACCAGGTTGCCATTCTGTACTTTGTTGTTTTGCTGATTCTGAGTCTTCCACGACACAATCGAGTCAAACTTGTTAGGAGTCCTGCTTCGCCCCTTTGGATGACCAAGAGCAATGCTAACGACACCCTTTTACTATTTTGGCACTACATGAGCGATAAAAGAGGGTGTGTTCATAGCACGATTTGTTCGGCTGTCAACACAATTCCTCTGGAAATTACCGCTACAACGTAGTTTTATTTTAAATTAAGTTTGTTTTTGGTTATTGCTTAGAGATAGGCGCTGCCACAATATGTGGTACAGTGCTTCTGGCACTGATGCACGTAGCGATCGCCCTAGTCTATTTTTTTTTTGAGCCGCTACTAGACAGCTCTGTTGCGGACAAATATAGGCAGAACGCCCCATGCCCTCATCTAATTGTACCTGTCCTGAAGGAAACACGCGGACAATTCGCCAGAACTCTTGTTTTAATCCTACTTGCCGGCAGCTCATACAACGCCGATAATTTGGTTTCATAACTGAGTCGTCTTGAAAAAAGTCGCCCTGAGTGCTACTTTTGAGTCACTTGAAATGACTCTACGCAAGCAAAGGTTCTCCTACGGGCAAAAAACACCTCTAGCCAAAAAGCTCCTCCTTGCTCGGGATTGAGTACTGGGGAAGTGCTGATTGCTTTACTCTTCGTCGTCATTATTATTGTCTTCAAAAATTTCCTCCTCCAACAATTCTTCTTGATTTTCATCATCGAATTCCTCTTCGTCTAAGTCATCTACTTCTGGTGTATATTTTGCTCTTGCAGCTGCAAACTTAGCATCTTCTCCTGCGTAATCATACTTAGCTTTATCTTTGATATCAATTTTCCAACCTGTCAGGCGAGCAGCTAAACGGACATTTTGTCCTTCTTTACCGATCGCCAGACTCAATTGGTCTTCTGCTACCAGTACATGAGTTTGTCTGGTTTCGGGATCCATCAGCCGAACTTCATCTACCCGTGCGGGGCTAAGAGCATTGGCAATGTAGGTTGCAGGGTCTGGAGACCAGCGAATCACATCTATTTTTTCGCCGCGCAATTCGTTGACTACCACTTGAATCCGCGATCCCCGTGCTCCAATACAAGCACCAACTGGATCTACATCGCGATCAAGAGTGTCTACAGCAATTTTAGTCCGAGGTCCGACATGACGGGAAGGGGGATTTGCCTCTCGGGCAACAGCCACAATCCGCACGACTTCATCCTCGATTTCTGGCACTTCGTTAGCGAACAAATAAACCACCAAACCAGCATCGGCTCGAGATACCAGCAACTGCGGTCCCCGTTGCTGACCTTGAGAAACTTTTTTGAGATAGACCTTAAAGGTAGCATTTGCCCGATAATTATCATTAGGCAATTGTTCGCGCTTGGGCAATTCGGCTTCCACTTCCGGCTGACCAAAGCTACTGCTGACCGCCATAATCACCGATTGTCTTTCAAATCGCAAAACTCTTGCTTGTAAAACTGTTCCTTCTAAGTCCTGGAACTCTTCTTGCACCATCTGGCGCTGTTGATCCCGGAGTTTTTGCGCCAAGACTTGCTTGGTTTGCATCGCCGCCATCCGACCAAATTCCCCTTGATCCGGGGTGACATCCAGCACAACTTCCTGTCCTAATTGCGCTTCGTCTCCTCCCATGTCCTGAACTTGTTGCAGAGCAATTTCATGGTCAGAGTTGCTGACTTCTTCAACTATTGTTTTGGTAGCAACAACGCGAAAACCTTCATCATCAACGTCTAGTTGGACATCAAAATTGTCAAAGTAATCTTCATCGAACTGTTTTCGCTCTAAGTTTTGGGCACGACGATAACGTTCGTAACCTTTAAGTAGTGCTTCTCTTATAGCTGATTGAACTGCAATACGAGGTAAATTACGCTCGCGACTTATATTTTCGATTAAATCTTTTAATCCGGGTAGAGTAACCATTGACATAAGCAATCTCCTTATAGCGCTATGCAAAATATGATCAGCTTTTAGCTGTTAGCAGTCATGAGTCATGAGTCATGGGTCATTAGGAACCATAAAAGACAAATGACATACACACCCCTAGGGGGATTTCCCGTAGGGTAGGACAAATCACGAAGAACAAAAAGCTAATAGTTAGTAGCTGATAGCTCTTTTATCGCCGCTCATCCAGCTGCACTCTGGTAATCAAGGAGCGAGGGATTTGGACGACACGACCTTTTTGGTTTAAATAAACTGCTGTCTCATCCCGGCGAATCAACTGACCATTCCACTCTTGCTGTCCTTCGTAGGGTGGCGAAGTCTGGACAATCACAGAAAATCCCTTGAAGGAAATAAACTCTCGGTCGGTTGTCAGTTGTCGCGAAATACCAGGACTGGACACTTCCAACACATAAGCATCTGGAATAATTTCCGTCGCATCTAAGGTAGCTTCTAAAGCACGGCTCATTCTTTCGCAGTCATCCAACCCAGTGTCCTGTTGAGGATTGCGAATGTCTACCCGTAAAATTGGCGGACGTTGGTTCGTGTGAAAAACCACGCCAACAACTTCTAATCCCAGTTCTTCTGCCACTGGGGTCGCCAATTCAATAATTTGTGGGACGAGAGGGTGAGTCATGCGGCTATTCCAACAAAAAAAGTGGGCTATTACCCACTTCCTGCGATAAAGATATCTTCCAAGAAGTCTACAGACGAACTTGTATAAGTTCGCCTTTGATCTAAGTTTAGCGCATTTTTTTTGGACCGAGAAGCAAAAACCGATTTTTAATCAATAGGTTGTAACTCTTTATTCTACACCTTAAAATCACGGGATAGCTGGTAGCCCCGCATTCTTAAATCGGGGCTCAAAACTGACACGAGCAATTTTAATTGCCGTGTTATAGCAGTGATGAGATACATAGATAGCAATATCTAGGAAGCAAATGCTTAAACTGCAATGTTTTTTCCAGAATCCACGGTTGAAAGTACACTGGATAATTTCTGGATAAAGAATCAGGAAAGTTTTCATGTAGGGATTTGTCCCAAGGACGGAGCTGTTCTTTTTGGAGACATGAAAGCGTCGATTTAAACCGCGAGAGTAGTAAGCGAGTCTGAACCCCCGTGTCCTGATGAGCCAGTCCTGAAGGAGGGTTTCCCGACAGCAGGGAACTGGCGTTGCCCGGTAGAGCGGTTCTCCTTTAAGCTGGAAAAGGTTAGCCAGATAGCTATTTTGTGCAAACAAAATCCAGCAAAAAGCTAATCCCAACTTAAGCGCCAGAATCCCCCAAATAAAATTTGGGGGTGTGGCTCAATTTTTCATCCCCAAAACAGTGCTCTCGCTTATTCCCGCAGCAGGAAACGATCACTAGTCTCGAAAAGTAACAATCAGCTTCCTTCTCTACGCACCAGTGCAGCAGAGTTTTTGTCTTGCACAGGCTGAACTGACGGCTGTCTTCGTAGCTGCTTGGTTTGTTCCAGAACTTTCCACACATCCTCTTGTGACAGGCGTTGGACGTAGTTGAGCTTAACTTCCTCTAAAAAGTCAATAAGTAAATTCTGAATTTCTGAGAGGACGTGTTTTTTCTGCATTTCTGTTCCCAAGGCTTCGCTAAAGCGTTCCAAGAGTTGACTCGAAAGTTTGGCTCCAACTGGGTCCTCTGTTGCGCTCTTGATCGCACTGTAAAGATTAGCCGTGATTTGGGTTGCCAGTTGCTCGCTCAGCTGAGTTTGCATCACCTCCACCCCCGGTAAGGAGTGCAGGTTGCGATACATGGGAGCGCCTCTCAACGCGCTTTCGATATTATGGCGCAAAATAGCAGCTATTTCGGGTTGGATTTTTGGCAGCACTTGGTAAACAATTGTTTTTACCAAAATAGATCCAATTGCTTCTACTTCATTAATATTATTGATATCTATGTAGGAACGCAGGTTTTCATTTTGTGACAGCCAATGTTTTAGCTCACCTCGTTGAATAGACCCCTGAACCTGGTTAATAACCCGCACTACGACAATTTCTGTAATTTCTTCGGCAAAATTCGCGACAATTCCTTGATGAATTTGCTGCCGTAGTGGATGGAGATTTAATAAACGTGCGTGGTCGAGGCGAATTAATACAGGTATAACTCGTAAATATCGCCAAAATGGTAGCACCAAAAACAAGTCGTACCAACGCCACAAAATCGCATTTGACCAGCTAAAACCAGGGTGCTGACGTTTGATATAGAAGCTACGTGCCAGTAACTCTACAGCAAATAAAATCACAAATGGTAAGTCAATTATCCAAAACTTATCAATGAATTCACCATTTTCTCCAATACTTCGGTAGTAGTTGGTGATAATTAAAGGACGAATTGTTTTGTTAAAAAAATTAATTTCTTGGTTCCACCCACGTTTTGATAAATACGCCTGACTCCAGAACGTGGAAAAGGCTTGCTTGGAAGATTTTACGCCTATGCGATCGCGCATCCGATTTTTGATTTTTTCCAAGGTACCACTTTTATCAACCGCCGCAAACGGGTTACTGTCAATCATCTCACCACTAAGACGGCTGAGTTCCTCTAGTTTTTCTGTCACCTGAGGCGATCGCAACCCTGTTTGACTCACCTGTTCTGTCAGTGCGTCTACTGTTGCTAGATAGTTTTCCGTTTCTCGATGAGGTTCAATCCCTTTAATTGGGTCGTAGAGCTGAGTCAATTGGGGCAGATTTCGTATGTAAAAATTTCGCCAAGGAACATAACTTAAATCAAATAAAACTAAGCCTAAATTAACCGAGGCAATTATTGCCATCAATCGCTCAAACCATAAGTTACGTTGCGTTAAAGGTTTTACGTTAGCCATTGGCTTTTAAATAAGTAAAGTAGAGATTTTGAATACAATATCTCTAAATTACGTGGTTTTAGGTCTTGCCAACCTATACCTGCTGTTTTAAAATAATATATTTATATATAGATGACAAAATTTATTAAATATGGTATCACAGCCAACTAACTAGAACGCCTACTTCTACACCAGAGGCGTTACCTACAGTGACTCCTACTTCCACACGTGGAACATCACCGACAGCAACGCCTACACCAACACCAACAAGATAATGAACTGCCTTAACTCAACTGGCTTGGGCTAGGTTCTTCTAAAGGTCTACCCTTGGGAGTAGGTAAAATTGGGCGGCGGTCATCGTAAGGCATGGGAATGTATTGTACGCTGGGGCGTCCGCCTTGTGGTTGTGGGTATAAATCCATGAGGTCGTAAATAACACGGGGCAGTCCGACTGTTATGGGCAGCCCTATTTCCGTTGCTTCTTCAACGGTGATTGGGTAATCGTGAGTCACGCGCCCAGTTGTTAGGGCATCGATAATATTTTCGATGTTTTCTGGCTGGACTTTTTGTGTGGGTACTGTATCTTTCAACAGAGTCCGCACAAAGCGCTGTACTTGGTCGATCGCTTTACGCGATAGATCTGCCATAATCAAAGTCTGGTCGTCAACTTCGCCAATGGGCTTCTGTTCAACAACTTTAATGATGCTGGCTGCTGGGAAGTTACCGAGTTGCGGATCAACCGGTCCAAGAACAGCGTTGGCATCCATGACAATTTCATCGGACGCTAGGGCAAGCATTGTGCCGCCACTCATCGCGTAGTGGGGTACAAAAACAGTGACTTTGGAGGGATGGCGAATTAATGCTCTAGCTATTTGTTCTGTTGCTAAGACTAAACCACCGGGAGTATGCAAAATTAAGTCAATTGGAACATCTGGCGGAGTGAGGCGAATTGCCCGCAGAATCTGTTCTGAGTCTTCAATGGTGATGTAACGTGATACGGGAATTCCCAGAAAGCTGATAGACTCTTGGCGGTGAATGAGCAAAATCACCCGGCTTTTACGTTGCTGCTGAAATTCCTGTAGAGAACGCACGCGCCGGTACTCTATCTGACGTTTCTGCCACAGCGGTTGCAGGGAAGAAAGAAGGAGGAAAACCCAAAATAAATCACCTATACCGAAGCCCATATGCTATTCAAAATTAAAATTAATATGCCTAACTTAGGTAAACCTCCTATCTGCTTGCTTTAGTAAAAGCATGTCAGCTAAGGATAGATTGCCAAAATTAGGATGACCGTCCTTATTGTTTCAATTCTTAGAAAATATTGAGTCTATCTAGAGAGTTAGAAGGATTGAACCGCAGAGGCATTAAGGGCGCAAAGGATGTGTCGAGTGGCGGATATTTTTTTAAGTAATCATCAATACATAAATATTAGATGCATTGCCTCAATTAGGGCTGGCATCGCCAAATTTTGATAGTATCGTCATCGCTGCCGGTGACAATAGTCTGCCCATCTGGACTAAAGGCAACGGATCTGACATAGTTGGAATGACCGCAAAGAGTGCAGATTTCTGTGCCTGTACTTATCTGCCAGATTTTGATAGTTTTATCCCAACTACCGCTTGCAAGAAGCTGCCCATTCGGGCTAAAGGCAACTGAACACACTGCCTCGGAATGACCTATGAAGGTACGAATTTCTTCTCCTGTAGTCACTTGCCAAAGCTTGATTGTCCTATCAGCACTGCTACTAGCCAAAAGTTGTCCATTAGGACTGAAGGCTACGGAGTGAACGAAAAAGGAATGACCTGTGAAGGTGCGAATTTCTCTGCCTGTATTCACTTGCCAAAGCTTAATTGTGCTGTCAGCGCTTCCACTAGCCAAAAGTTGCCCATCCGGACTAAAGGCTACTGACCATACTGAGTCCGAATGACCTGTGAAGGTGCGAATTTCTCTGCCTGTATTCACTTGCCATAGCTTAACTGTGCTGTCAGCACTGCCACTCGCTAAGATCCACTCTAGTCCTACAGAAGCTTTGCTCGATGGTGGCAATCTCCGCAGGTCAGTTTCTTGTTCTTGATCCGAGGGGTTTGGGGATATTGGACTAAAGGCTACGGAATTAATCCAGTTACCATGACTAGTTAGTGTGCGGATTTCTCTTCCTGTACTGACGTCCCACAGTTTGATGGTTTCATCCCAGCTTGCACTAGCAAGCAAGTTTCCGTCTGGGCTAAAGGCGACGGCATAAACAATGTTGGAATGACCAGAAAACCAACGACCAAGGGTACGCAGTTGTTTACCAGTTTCTAATTGCCAGAGTTTGATTGTGTTGTCATTGCTACCACTAGCTAGAGTCTGCCCATCCAAGCTAATAGCAACGGCAAGAACCATGCTGGAATGACCTCTAAGGGTACGTACGCATTGCCACCTTTGAGAAGTCACAACAGATGGTGTGAGTGATTGCGGGTTGGGGTGTGGGAAGTGCTGAGTTGGGAGTGGTGATTGGGGTGTTATCACCTGTGTGGGGGGAACCTCATCGATCTCACCATCCAATAAATCCAGCCACTCCTGTACGGACTGGGGGCGGAGATCAGCTTGCAAATCCATCCCCCTCATAATTGCTTGATTGACTGTGTCGCTGATATTAGGATTGAAGTGTTTCGGTGGTTCTAGGGGAATGTTGCGGCGTCGTCTGTCATCAGCATTCCTTGGGATTAATCCGGTAATTAAAGTATACAAGGTAGCAGCTAGCGCATATACATCAATGTATTCTCCCCGTGGTGCTTCCAAGTCATACTGTTCTGGGGGAGCAAAACCAGGAGTGCGATACACTGTATGTCTTTGGATAACATTGGGGATAAATTCTCTGGCAATACCAAAGTCAATGAGCACAGCTTCTGATTTGCCAGCGCGAATCATGATGTTACGCGGTTTAATATCCCGATGCAGCAAGCCTTTAGAGTGAATGACCTTCAAAGCGTCGCCAATTTGCCGGATATACAAAAGCGCTTCAACTTCTGATAACACCCCCATACGCCGAAGGCGGTTGCCTAAGTCTTCACCTTCGATGTACTCTATTACCATGCAAGGCAAATTTCCTTCATCAAAAATGTTTTCTATCTGCACTATATGAGGATGGCGACACACGGCAAGCCGAACAGCTTCATCGCGGAAGTCTTGCTTTAATTTGGTTTGATGAGGTTTCCAGGTAGAGTGATTGAGGATGTCTTCTCTAAGGGTTTTAATCACCCGCAGTTCATCCCGTTCATTTCTGGCAAGATAGGTGATACCAATTCCACCTTCGCCTAGTTTTCTTTCGATGATGTAACGTCCCCCAAATAACGGCTGTCCTGGATTCCAGACCATTAGATTAATTGCTAAATTATGCTATTTATTTTGCCACGGTATGAAAGCTGGGTCAGAGGCGAGTAGGCAATAGGGACAAGATAGGAAAGTGGGCTTTATGACTTTTTCTCTTCCCCTTGTCCCCAAGGCTATTTGTCACTTTATCCCCTTATTTTATTCTCCCACTGCCAACAGTCGTCTTACTCAACTCAACAAACAGCCGACTAGCAAGTTGGTAGCATCTTAAAATTGGTTGAACAAATCAACTTTAAGACTAGCTATGTTTTAATTATCAAACTGAGGGATAAAGTACATAAAAAAGTTCTAATTAGCAAAAGTCAAAGGTTGTAGGCTGAGGAATACATAATTCTTCAAACTAATGACTAGAAAGATGCCTTGATTAATTTAATAATTAAGGATAATTTGCTAGTCATCTAATTTTTTCAAAAATGTTAGGATAGAATCCGGAATCCTACCATGTTATTTTGTAACTACCTATATTCCTATGTAAAGTAAGATTCACCCTCAGCCCATCCATGCAACGGGTCATGCATGACTTCAATTATTTGCTCCTTGTACTTTTATTTTCACATGATCTGGGGTTATGTTAAAAAATTTGAAATTGAAACAAAAATTTACACTCTTGCTACTCGTAATTCTTGTAGTAGGTTTAAGCTTAAGTGGATTAGTTCTTTCTGCTTTGCTGAGGCAGAACGCTACAAATGAAATTGCCTCAAGAGCTTTAACACTCATCGACACAATGACTTCTCTACGTCAGTACACACTTACCCAAATCTATCCAGAACTCTCTGATAAACTGGAAGAGAAGTTTCTGCCCCAAGTTGTATCCGCATACTCAGCACGAGAAGTTTTTGAAATTCTACGAAAAAAACCAGAATATCGGGACTTCTTTTATAAAGAAGCAGCAACAAATCCTACAAATCTTCGGGATAAAGCTGATAGTTTTGAAGCAAACATTTTAGAGCGTTTTATAAAAGAAAAAGATTTAAAACAGGTGAGTGGATTTCGCTCACTTCCTGGTGGCGACATATTTTACATTGCACGTCCACTAACAATTAGCCAACCAATGTGTCTTCAGTGTCATACTACTCCTGAAGCCGCGCCGAAAACTATGATTGACCGTTTCGGCGCAGTTGGTGGCTTCGGGTGGAAGTTGAATCAAATTGTCGCTGCTCAAATCATTTCATTACCAGCAAGCAAAGTCATTGAAAAAGCCCATCAATCTTCTTTATTAATAGTAGGACTTGTGTCTACTGTTTTTATAGCAATAATCCTTTTAGTCAACGTCTTTTTGAATCGACAAGTTATTATTCCTCTCAAGCGGATAACTCGTATAGCCGAGGAAGTTAGCACGGGGCATATGGATGTTGATTTTGATCAGATGTCTAATGATGAAATTGGTAATCTTGCCAAAGCTTTCAAACGGATGAAGTTAAGTTTAGAAATGGCAATGAAAAGAATCAGACGTACTCACGGAGGAAATACAGGAGGAGCAGCAGGAAATTAAGCTTTAAATAAGAAGAACGCAGAACACAGAACACAGATTGTAATTGGCTAGGGATGGGTGCTCCTAGCGATTTTGTTGAGCACCAATTCCTAGATTTTGGTCGGAGGCTTAAACTCTTCTACTCTTGATTGAGTTCGTACAAACGTCATACCGCTAACTACAATTTCCGGGTTGAGAATTCTCCTAAAAAAGACAACTGTGTTCTGAGTTCTTTCTTGTTAATATGTATGAACGCAACTTGGTATGACTCATGAAAACAAGCGTTTTCTAAATTCAAAAGCTGCTGCTGCATCGGCAATTTCTGCTGCCAAAAATTCAACAAATTGGTAGGGTGAGACGTGAGGAGTTTCAGCCAGTGTCTCTTCTACAACCAGACTTGCTATAGGTCCGATGTAGTAAGCTAGCTCTTGCTGACAACGTTGTATGAAAGCTGGATTGAGTGAGGATTGTTGTGGTTGTGTTTGTGGTTTAATTTCAGGAGTTTGCTGCTTTTGAGATGAACTTATAGGCGAACTCACTATTGTTTCTGGATCTTGGTTGTGTGAGTAGCCTCTGGCTCCAGCCTGAGATGGATTTGCGATCACAGTCGTAGGTAAATCAAGTATTGTTGATTGTGGTATAACTTGAGGCTGTCCAAGACGCTGTAATTCCGCGAGAACTTGCTTCGAGGATTGGTATCGCTGCTTTGGCGTATCGGCTAGCAATTTATCGAGTACTTGAGCAAAATCATTGCTGACATTAGTGTAAAAATGCCATCTCCACTCTAAAGAGTACTGATCCATGAGGAACGATGGATCTCTACCTGTGAGCAGTACCACTGCAGTCACACCTAGAGCATAAAGGTCGCTACTTGGAGAACACAATCCTAAGCTAATTTGCTCGCGGGGAGCATATCCCACTTTGCCCACAAGTGACATTTTGCCAACAAAAGTCATGTGGTAGGCATTGCTACCTTCGTTAAGGTCAGCTATCTGCTTTCCGACACCGAAATCAATCAGCACCGGCAAATTTTTGCCCTCAGGCAACATGATGTTGTCAGGAGAAATATCTCGATGGATAATGTTGTGCTGGTGAACATATTCCAACACAGGCAACAGATTCTTTAGCCACTGTATAACTTCGCCTTCCGAAAAAGCTCGTCCCTGGTTTTGCCGTTCTCGCAACAGGGCTGAATATGTTTTACCATCAACAAATTCTTGTACTAAAAACAGCCGACCATCTCCTTCAAAGCAAGCCAAGAAACGAGGAATCTGAGGATGTTCCAAGTGGTGGAGAATTTTTGCCTCTCTTTTAAACAAGTTGCGACATTTTTCTAGAGCATTCTCCCCTGATCCAGTGGGTGCAAATTCTTTGAGGACGCATGCTTCATTGAAGCGACGAGTATCAAACGCCAAGTATGTTCTTCCCAGTCCTCCGTGTCCCAACAGTTGTTGAATGATATAACGATTATCAATCATCGTTCCCGAGGCAATTTCTGGTTTGATTAAAAAAGACTGAGACATAACATTGCACTCCTAACTATCCTAACTATTTCGTTTATCAATAATTTTGAGGTTTTTAAGGTAAAAACTTTATTAGGTAAAAACTTTAATAGGCTTATAGAGCCTAGATTTTCTATCATAACTATATAACAATCCCAATATTTGCTTAGTAGTAGACTGTTACAAAATAGACCATCTCTTCCTTACGACTTTATTCATCGTCACGCCAACCTCTTGAGAATCTAATGACTTATCAGTAGAATTTACAAAAAAAACGCAAAGAAATGATGAACATTTATCAAGTGGCATTAGTTAACCGCTTGTCCACCAACCTTCTGTTGATTGGCAGATTGTTGATTGAGTAAGACGGCGGGTGTTTTCTTGACCTGCGCCTCAAGAGGTGTGACTTTTTCCACTAATTTAATGAACTGCTCGTAGTTAGGTACTTTTGCTAGAGGGACATAACCAGCGTCTGCTGTAATATCTCCAGGCGCTTGGCTCATCGCTTTTTGAATTTGCTGCTGTTGATTGCGCTCTATGGACGGTGCCAAGATAACAACTGCAGGAGGAATCCATCGGCTCGTGTGTAAAATTCTAAACTTGGTTGTACTAAACTCTCGCTGATAAAGCTCAAAATCTGTTTCCGATAATGCGCCAGCATCAACGCTACCGTCAGCGAGCCACTGTAGTACTGTTTTTGGAGTGGGAGCAAAACGGATTTGAGCAAGGGTTAAACCGTACAAATCGTACAAAGGAACATAATAGCCAGCAGCAGAACCAGCTGCTCCTAAAGCAACGGTTTTATTAGCTAGGTCTGCTATTGTTTTTATTGGTTTATCATCTCGGACTATAAGCAAAGAGCGTTGTCTACCACTGCTTGCCTCCATAGAGAACAGAGGAGTGTAGAGTTCTTTGCCGAGGGCAATTGCTGCTAAACCCGGAGGCGCAAAAACAATGTCCCAATTTTTGTGCTGAATTTGCTCTAGAGCTTGCAATTCATTGTAGGCTGGTTCGAGTTCTACAATCGACTGAGTTTGTTTTGCTATGTAGTCTTTGAAGCGCTCGTACTTGTCTAGAGAAATCGCTCCTTCGCCGTAACTTACCACACCTATAGTCAATTTTTCCGATCTAATGTCTTCTTTTTCGTCACTACATCCAGTTCCTAGTAACCCAATAAGTACTAGGAACTGGATGAGCAAAATACGTCGTAGAATAATGGTTTTCATTCTTCAAAGATAATTTAAGATAATTTATCAAACTAAAGACATTTTGATTATCGCTATTTCAAGTACTTAATCTGCTAATTCCGGAAAAAAATTAATTTTTCAGATATATTTTGTTGCTATTTGAAAATATTAGTTGACGAACCTGCATTGTTTCTGAACATCATTAGAAACAAACGCTAATCAACCAATTTAATGACTAGTACCGCAAGGCGGAAGTCACGCATTCAAAAGTCAAAAGTCAAAAGTATTATAGAATGGGCTTTTTAGGGATTTTAAATGGTGAACCAGCGCTGCAGGAGGGTTTCCCTCCGTAGGCGACTGGTGAACCCGAAGGGTTGCCCTATTTACGCCGTGACGTACTAGTGATTTGGACAAGCCATGCTTGTCACTCTTGAATCTTATTTAGAACAGAATAGTCAAGGTTAAACCCTTGGACTTAATCTTGAAAAAGATGTCCATCTTTGGGTAGCCCTTGAGACTCGGTATATTTAGAAGTACCAGTAGGCTGGGAAGTTTGCTCTGTTAAACAGGAAATCGTACAAAAAGAAGGAAAAGACTAAAGTTTAAAGGATGATCTCGTGCAACTGGAACGCTCGAGGGCGAGGCGATCGCGCAAAGCGATGCCCCTTCGGGGCATCGCTATTAGGCTATTTATAAACCAACGTGATTGTTAACCATCAGGTTGCCGACTAAGTTTTCAACTATCTAAGACGCTGTAGCGACAAAGATATACTGGAAATGACAACAAATTATTTGTTATTTGACATAAATTAATGGGCGATACTGGATTTGAACCAGTGACCCCTTCCGTGTGAAGGAAGTGCGCTACCACTGTGCTAATCGCCCAATTCTATTTAATATAACACATAAGAGCGGTAAATTCCAAAGTACAAAAAGCCAATGAAGACATAGGTGTTCTGTGGAGATGTCTGTTGCACAGCCTTTTTGCATAAGGCGCAGAGGGAAAAAATACGGTCAGGGGTTTGAATGGTTATGTCTTGTGTTGACGAACACGAAAAACCGCTATGATATTAAGTTTCAAGGGACGTAGCGCACGTTTTTGTCCACCAATGTTTGTTTAGCATAGAAACAGTGTCAACAACCCGAGTCTGAAGATACGCTTGCTTAAGCGCCTAGGTTTACAGACCATAGTTGACCAGACGCGCGTACCTTGAGTGCTACGTTATTGGCAAGAGTTAAAGTCCTACCAAGCAAGGAGAGTGCTAGTTCCTTGCTCTAGAACCAAAGGATTAAACAGATTTATTGGGTTAAGTCAGTGTCTTTTGGAAAGTACCGACCAATAACATTGTCGTTCGCGTAGCGTCTCCCCTTGGGAGAAGCTAACTTTACTCCCGAAAGGGAAGGCTCGAATGAGCAAAACCGTTATGCGTACAGGGTGAACGATTTGAAATGGTAACTGTCCCATTGAAAGTACATTACAAAAGTACACCGAATCCAGTAACCCCAAGGCGGTAATGGAACAAGGCGACTAAAGGAGCCAGTGCGGTGGGCGGCTCTGCCGACTTGTAGCATCTGGCGTTCGCTTGAGTCGTATTTCCTCTCAGGTCACGCATACACGCTCGTTTCCATACTTCCCACGAGGTTTTATGACAAAGCCTTGGTATTGGCGATCGCTCCCCTTAAAAAATCGTACTGGCTCTGATGTTTTTGCAGCCTTATTTCGCCATACCTCTACCTGTTTGCCTAAAATTGCCACTTTGTTAGAAAGTCCCCACGCAACATTTGACCGTCCCCAATTAGCTCGATATTCTATCTGTGCAGGCGTTCCTCGGATCGTCGATGGAGTTGTGCAAATGTGGACACCACCACTTGGACAAGTTTTACCGTTTCTGGAACAGTTGCTACAAACGAGAACACACGGAGACGCTCGGACGCCGGAACCCCGAGAAATTCCTCCTCACCTTCCCTTCACTGGTGGTTGGCTGGGTTGGCTAGGTTACGACATTGCATGGGAAATTGAACAGCTAGCGCGTTCCAAATATGATACTCTCCCGTTTCCAGTTGCTTTTTGGTACGAACCCGATTGTTTTACCATCTTAGATCACTGGGAGCAAATTCTCTGGCTAGCCGCCAGTGATTTTGCACAATTGGATGAGTTGGAGAACAAGTTGCAACACCAACAGGACAAAGAGAAAATCTTTCCCCCACTCCCCCCCTCATCCCCCCCACCTCCCCATTTCTGGACTTCTCAACAGGAGTATGAAACTGGGGTAAAGCGTGCCAAAAAATACATTCAGGCTGGAGACATCTTTCAGGCGAATCTTTCACTGCGGTTTGAAGCACAGACTGCTGCTTCTGGTTGGGAAATTTATGGTGCTTTGCAGCAGATAAATCCTTCTCCTTTTGCAAGCTATTGGCAAACCCCTTGGGGAGAGGTTATGAGCTGTTCTCCAGAAAGGTTGGTGCAATTACAAAGATGTCCAGACGGGAAATTGCACGTCTCGACAAGACCGATCGCTGGGACGCGATCGCGTGGGATCACTCCAAACCGCGATCAAGAACTAGCACAAGATTTACTGTGCAGCACCAAAGAACGCGCTGAACATATTATGCTAGTTGACTTGGAACGCAACGATTTAGGGCGAGTGTGCGAATGGGGAAGTGTTGCTGTTGACGAATTGCTAACAATTGAGCGTTACAGCCACGTTATGCACCTTGTCAGCAACATCAAAGGTAGCTTAAAATCTGATTGCAACGCCGTTGACTTGATTCGCGCCATGTTCCCTGGTGGCACGATCACAGGTTGCCCTAAAGTCCGCTGCATGGAAATTATTGAAGAACTAGAACCGATGCGGCGTAGTTTGTTCTATGGTTCCTGCGGCTATTTAGATTGGCGGGGTAACTTAGACTTAAATATCTTGATCCGCACCCTGCTATTATCTCCCTCTACAGGAGGAGACAGGGGGGATAAGGTAGACTTGGGGACAAGGAAGACAATAACGAATTCTCCTGTGTTTCCCCATCTCACGACTCCCCACACCCGTACGGGCGCAACGCCTTGCTCTCCTACAATCCCCACTTCCTACTCCCTACTTAACACCGTTTGGGGACAGGTTGGAGCAGGTATTGTTGCAGATAGCGATCCCGAGAGAGAATGGTATGAGTCTTTGCACAAAGCGCAGGCACAACTTAAGGCACTGGCAATGGTTATGAGTCAACAGTGCATCAGTCCTGAATCCTGAGTTTGTAGTTCAGAGTTATTAACTGATGACTCTTGATTTGGGGTTTTTTAGGATTTTCAGTCAAGATTTTGGCGAAATGTGTCCATTATCGTCAAAATTTTTCTATTCAACTGCAAAAATATTTATACTCATCCCTCGATATTAAATGAACTCAGACAACTCGGAAACTTACATAAATCATCCAACTTGGGGTTTGCTCTATAGGATTTGTATGGTAGATGAGAACCAAGAGTTGTTCACAACACTGTATGCCCAACGCTTATTCTTTTTAGTAGCAAGCGACGTCAAAGGTATGAAGTTTCAGCCTATTGGACGTACTGAGGCTAGAATGATGCTGGAAAATCGCTTGCGTAATTTGCGCCGTACAGGACAATCTCAGGAGTACGATCAGCTTCAGAGTGTTTTCCAACGCACCTTCCAATGAGCAGTTCGATTAACGAACGTATTATCGCCCTTCGTTCCTCCCTACCAGATTCAGTCCGGTTAATTGCTGTCACCAAGCAAGTATCCTCCGAAGTCATGCGCTGCGCTTATGCTGCAGGAATTCGGGATTTTGGCGAGAGTCGCATCCAAGAAGCAGCTAGCAAACAGGCTCAGTTGCAAGACTTATCAGATTTGACGTGGCACTTTATTGGACATTTGCAAAGCAATAAAGCCAAAAAAGTCATTGAACAATTCCAGTGGATTCACTCTGTAGATAATTTGAAGCTCGCCCAACGCTTAAACCAATTGGCGCAACAGCTACAAGTGAGCCCTCAGGTTTGTCTGCAAGTCAAAATACTGAGCGATCCTAACAAGTCGGGTTGGAGCATATCACAACTCTTAGCTGACTTAAGCGCCCTAAATGAATGCAAAAATTTACAAATTCAGGGCTTAATGACAATTCCACCTTTGGGATTGAATGATTCAGAGACTCTAAATGTGTTCAATCGCACCCATGAACTCGCAAAAGAGATCCAAGAACAAAACTGGTCTAACATTCAAATGCAACACCTTTCAATGGGAATGTCAGGGGATTATAAACTGGCAGTGCAAGCGGGTGCAACAATGGTGAGATTAGGAACCATCTTGTTTGGAGAGCGTTTGCTCGTTTAGCGAGGCAAACAGAGAAGTTTAGAAGTTCAAAAGTAATATAAGTTACAAAAATTACTGAAATTTTGAACTTCTAAACTCCTTATAAAATTTTGTCGAGAAAAATTTCCTAACATACTGGTTCAATCGGTCACAAAGGATATAGTATTGACAAAAGCAAAAGGAAACAGAATATTCACAGGAAAGCACTTCCCCAAGTCAACTGGTTAAGATATAATCTTGACTCATTGTTGCCTATAAAACATATACAGGTCTTACCACGAGCGTTTGTTCAAACGAAAACCTGTAGTAGATAGTACAAACAGCCAGAAAATAGCTGAATTGTCTGGTATGAGCAGGGGTAAAAATTAATTGAATCAGTTTTTGCCATATTGGTTAAAGTGATTGGCACTAGGAGCGCAAACCATGAACAATATATTTTCTAAACTGAGAGACTTCGTAGGTCTAAATGAGCAAGTAGAATACGAATATTATGAAGAAGAACCAGATACAGAAAATTACCAAAATCTGTATCAGGAACAAAATGCCCAACCAGCACAGCAAGAAGCTGCTGCTCAAAATCGACGGTGGCGCGAACCCATGAATACAATGGGAGATGTAAGTGCAACGGGATCAAAACCGATGAGTAATGTTATTGGTATGCCAGGAGCAATAAATGGGATCTCTGAAGTATTGGTGCTAGAACCACGCACCTTTGAAGAAATGCCCCAAGCAATTCAAGCATTGCGAGAGCGGAAGTCAGTAGTATTAAATTTGACAATAATGGATCCGGATCAAGCACAACGTGCCGTAGATTTTGTAGCAGGTGGCACTTACGCACTTGATGGACACCAAGAACGGATTGGCGAAAGCATCTTTTTGTTTACACCAAGCTGCGTGCAAGTTAGCACTCAGTCAGGAGTTCTTCATGAAGTACCTCAACCTACAGTTCGTCCTACACGTTCCACAGGACCAAACCCAGCCTGGGGAAATGATGGTAACAGAATGGCACAATAAATATAAATTAGTGATAAGTCAAGAGTCAAGAGTCTAAAGTCCAAAGACATTGACTCTTGACTTTTGAATTTTGAACGCCAGTCGCCGCCCAGTTGGAAACCCTCCTGCATAGCGCTGTCTCCTCTTGAGTTATGACTTATGAGTAATGACTACTAAATTTGGCTTGATTGGTGGCGGGGTAATGGGAGAAGCGCTCTTATCCCGCCTTATTGCTCGGAAAATTTACCAACCATCAGAAGTCCTAGTTAGTGAACCGCAAACCTCACGCCAAAGTTTTCTGGAAGACGAATACGGTGTAGGGATCACAGCGGATAATCGTCTGGTTTTCACACCAACAACGGAAGTCGTGTTTTTGGCAGTGAAACCTCAGGTGTTTAGTGCGATCGCTCAAGAATTGGCAGATGTCATCGCTATCGATTCAAAGCCACTGATAATATCCATATTAGCAGGTGTGACTTTGAGTCAGTTAGAGGCGACTTTTGGACACTTACCAGTGATTCGGGCAATGCCCAATACACCAGCAACTGTAGGGGCAGGGATAACTGCGATATCTCCAGGTGCTTATACCAAACCAAGTCACCAGGAAACTGCAAAGCAACTTTTTTCAGCGGTGGGAGAAGTAGTGGAAGTTTCAGAAAGCTTAATGGATGCGGTGACAGGATTATCAGGATCAGGTCCCGCTTACGTAGCACTGCTTGTGGAAGCGCTTGCTGATGGAGGAGTCGCAGCAGGGTTACCTAGGGCTATAGCCAATCAACTCGCCTTGCAAACTGTACTAGGAACAGCAAAGCTTTTACATGAAACCAAATTACACCCAGCAGAACTTAAAGATCGCGTCACCAGTCCAGGCGGTACGACAATTGCTGGGATTGCTCAACTAGAAAGAGCAGGGTTTCGCTCAGCTTTAATAGAAGCAGTCAAAGCAGCAACAGCCCGCTCCCAAGAATTGGGAAAGTGAGAAATTGGTGACTAGCGACTAGGGATTAGCTGTTTAATGAATGCTGAAATTTTTTGATGCGTAATGATTATTACCGAATCCCAAATCCCGAATCGCTAATAACTAATAACTAATAACTAAGTTGACAAAAGAGTCGCTAATATAGTAATCAGTTTTGGTTGCAAATGTGATTGAGTGAATTACCCTGCGCTGTCTCCAGAACTTGACCCAAGTTCTGTATTTCCTTTTCAACTGGATCAGTTCCAGAAAGATGCGATCGCTTCGCTGAATGCTGGAAGTTCCGTAGTGGTGTGTGCGCCCACCGGGTCGGGCAAAACATTAGTGGGGGAATACGCCATATATCGCGCCCTGTCGCGAAGAAAGAGAGTATTTTACACCACTCCCCTAAAGGCGCTCTCCAATCAGAAACTACGTGACTTTCGCGAAAAATTTGGCTTTGACCATGTTGGACTGTTAACTGGAGATGCCTCCATTAACCGAGATGCACCGATTCTGGTGATGACCACAGAAATTTTCCGTAATATGCTCTATGGCACACCGATAGGGCAAATCGGCATTTCATTAGTAGATGTTGACGCGGTGGTGCTAGATGAGTGCCATTACATGAACGACCGTCAACGGGGAACAGTTTGGGAAGAATCGATCATCTATTGTCCCCGTGAAATTCAACTTGTCGCCCTCTCAGCAACTGTTGCTAATAGTGATGAACTGACCGACTGGTTAAATCAAGTTCACGGTCCTACCGACCTCATATACTCCGATCATCGCCCAGTGCCTTTGGAGTTTCACTTTGGCAATGTCAAAGGGTTATTTCCTCTGCTCAATGATGACAAAACCCAAATCAACCATCGTCTGTTGAAAAAGAGGAAAAAAGGAGAAAAAAGCAAAGCTCATGTAAAAGCCGAGGCCCCCAGTATTATTCAGGTTTTGAGCCAGCTACAAGAACGGGATATGCTCCCTGCAATTTACTTCATCTTCAGCCGCCGGGGATGTGATAAATCCGTGGCGGATGTTGGTGATTTTCGGTTGGTGAATAACGAAGAGGCGCAGCAGTTGCGTCGGCAAATTGATGAATTTTTAACCCGCAATCCTGAAGCAGGACGTTCTGGACAGATTGCACCCTTGTACCGGGGAATAGCAGCACACCATGCTGGAATTTTACCTGCGTGGAAAGTGCTGGTCGAAGAACTCTTTCAGCAAGGGTTAATTAAAGTCGTGTTTGCCACGGAAACCTTGGCAGCTGGAATTAATATGCCAGCCAGGACAACAGTCATTTCCACCCTTTCCAAGCGTACCGATACCGGTCATCGCCTGTTAAATGCTTCCGAATTTCTGCAAATGGCGGGAAGGGCTGGTCGTAGGGGGATGGATGAACGGGGTCATGTGGTGACGCTGCAAACCCCCTTTGAAGGGGCGAAAGAAGCGGCGTATTTGGCAACATCCAAAGCAGACCCTCTAGTCAGCCAGTTTACACCAAGTTACGGCATGGTGCTAAACTTACTGCAAACCCACACCTTGGAACAAGCTAGGGAACTGATAGAACGCAGCTTTGGACAGTACTTGGCAACCTTGCACTTAAGACCGCAGTTCGAGTATGTAGCCCATTTGCAAACACAACTCGCCCAGCTTCAAGCGCAAATCGCTGCCATTGATGAAGGAGAACTGGCTGTTTATGAGAAATTGCGGCAACGCCTGCGAGTCGAACGCCAGCTATTGAAAACACTGCAAGAGCAGGCGCAGGATGCCCGACAAGAGGAATTGGGCATGATGTTAGACTTTGCAGTGTCGGGAACGCTTTTGAGCCTCAAGAGTAAAAACTTCACAATGCCTGCACCCATAACAGCGGTGTTAGTGGGGAAAACGCCAGCTTCTGCTCAAACTTGTTACCTGGTATGCTTAGGGCGAGATAACCGGTGGTATGTCACGACAGCCGCTGATGTCATGGATTTGTATGCAGAACTGCCGCGAATTGACCTGCCAGAGCAGCTGCTACCACCACCAGAGATGCCCTTAAAACGGGGACAGTCGCTTCCTGGTAACAAGGAAACAGCAGCAATCGCCCAACAGATTCCCGATCCCACGGAAGCTGCATATATGGCTCCAGAAGTCGCAGAACAACTCAGTCGCGTTGTTGCTGTGCAAGAGCAATTAGAAGCTCATCCCCTGCATCAATCAGGCAACGCTAGCAATATTTTCAAACGCAGAACACAGGTTGCTGAACTTGAAGCCGAAATTCAACAGATGCAGGCACAAGTAGAGCAGCAGTCGCAGCGCAATTGGGAAGAGTTTCTCAATTTAATTGAAATTTTGCAGCACTTTGAATGCCTAGATAACTTAGTTCCCACGCGACTAGGGCAAATTGCTGCAGCGATTCGGGGAGAGAATGAATTGTGGTTGGGCTTAGTATTTGCCAGTGGAGAATTGGATAACCTAGATCCACACCATTTAGCAGCTGCGATCGCGGCTTTGGTAACAGAAACTCCACGTCCAGATAGCATGGTTCGCTTTGATCTTAGTGAGGAAGTGCTAGAAGGTTTGTCACGATTGCGGGGAATTCGCCGCAAGATGTTTCAGTACCAACGTCGTTATAATGTGGCTTTACCGATATGGTTGGAGTTTGAGTTAATTGCCCTAGTAGAACAGTGGGCGCTGGGTATGGAGTGGGTAGAACTTTGCGAAAATACCAGTTTGGATGAAGGTGATGTGGTGCGAATTTTACGACGAACGCTAGATTTACTATCGCAAATTCCTCACGTACCGCATTTATCAAACTCCTTACAGCGCAATGCCCATCGCGCTATGCAGCTGATTGATAGGTTCCCAGTTAATGAAGTGGTGGAATAAGTTAGGAGTTAGGAGTTGGGAGTTTTAAGTCCTGAGTCCTAAGTCCTAAATACTAAATTTTCATTTCAAAGTTACAGTTATTGCGGCAAGGGAAACAGCTTAATACACCAAGTTTCCAGTGTTACGCAGCTGGCGTAAAGAGTTTATACAAGCTGGACAGTCGCAGCCAAACTTGGCGATCGCAGCATCACTTTCTTCTTCAGTAAATTCTACCGAAGCAATATTCTTAGCAGCCTGCCCTGTAGTCACCGTTGATCCACCAGGTGTAGAAGGAGATTGTTGCTTCCTCTCTGAATCCCGGATGCAGACTAACTTGTTGGCAGCATGGGGGCTAGCTATACACGTCTGACCATTTGTGTGGATTAATCCCTGTCCCTGGGTAGCAGCAGCGTGTGCGGGATGAATGGCTGCCAAAGTAGACATCAGCGATACAAAAATAGAGGAACTAGACAGCAAGTTAAGTATAAGTTTTCTGTTCATGGGTTTCCTTCGTGTCCTTAGCAATTTTACCTGACCGCTAAGATAATCTAATTCACTGTTACAGGTCAAGAGACTTTTTATCAGGAATACCAACAATTCTTCTTATTTTTTCAACCCAATAAACCTTTCCTTGGATAGCACAAAGCAAGCTAAATTTTCTTCCTACACTCTTGTCAAATTAAAGTTAAAAGAATGAGAATAATAACCAGAAATTTTTGCTTTTTATCTTGAGCGCGACTAGAGTCATGAGATAAGCTGTTTGAGTTGTGTGCCAACTTTCAGACAATAGGGTAGACAGCAAAGCGAGTCTTGGGGGCTAGGCGTTCCCAAGGAGTCCACGAATGAATTGGGGAGGCAGTGCTTTAGGATTCACCTTCGTGCATGCTCCCCTGCCGTGGGGTTCAAACCCCGACTCTTCACCCAGCCAGCTGAATTCATGCAGCAATTCTGACCAGAAAGAAAAAGGTACAAGCCCCTAAATTTATTTATGGAAAAAGAAAAAA